>NZ_JALFGV010000056.1:0-20259 GCF_022777125.1 Lawsonibacter sp. | reverse complement strand
GCCAGGCCGTCTTTGTGTATAAAACCGAATCGACCAGAGCCGGATCAACGCCTACCACGGTAGGCGTTGAAATGGGGGTACCCCCATTTCAAAATGATCTTTGCCTATCTCAAAGGGATTGCAGACTGGCGGCCAAATAGTCCAGAGATACATCATAAAACACAAAGTCGTCGATCTCGCCCCTACGCTTAGCCTCGATGGCGCGGCTCACAGCCTCCGGCTGTCCTTCGGGGCACATCAGCATGAGCCGGCAGTGGGGCGTGACTTCCCGCAGCCATGCGCACAGGGCCAGACAGAAGTCGATGCCGTGATCGCCGTCCTCGGAGACCTCCAGCAGTGCCCCAGAGGCCAGATGGCTGCGGATGGCCACATCCGCGTTGGCATAGTCCGGCTCATAGCACAGCTGTATTCCCGGGGCGTCCCGCACTTTCGCCATCAGGCCCTGAGCCAGCGATGCCCGCCGCATGATCAGGAGCACAGTTTTCAGCCTCCCCACCTCCCATACCTTCTGTATTACAGATTTATTGTAGAGCTTATTTCGAATTTGCACCCTACCCGCTGCGGGTAGTCTTTTCCCTGAAACAAAAAATCCACCGGCGCAAAGCCGGTGGATAGGAAGTGCAATTTTTTAGTACAGGGGATTGATCCAGCCGTTAGAGATCATGTAGAAGGCCAGATCCACCGCCTTGGAAAAGCCGGTCTTGCCCAGCATGTTCATCTTGTGATACTTGACGGTGTTTTCGCTGATAAACAGCTCCTGGGCGATCTCTTTGTTGGTCATGTGCCTGCACATCAGCCGGAGCACCTCCATCTCCCGGTCGGTAAGGGGGGCCTCCCCCTGGGGCATGGGAATGGTCCTGGGCTCCGGGAAACTGCTGCCCCCCGCCATCACCGTCCGGGCCACCTCCAGAAAATCGTGCAGGCTCCGGCTTTTGTAGACAAAGCCGTTGGCCCCGGCGGCCCTGGCCCGGGGGATATAGGTGATCTCGTCAAAGGCGGTCATGACGATGATCTTGACCTCCGGATCTGTTTTGCGGATGGCCTCCACCGCCTTCAGCCCAGAGGCGCCGCCCTCGGTGCAGACATCCATCAGCACCAGTTCCGGATGCAGATGCTTACAGAAATCCAGGGCGTAGTCTGCGTTGGGCACTTCGCCCACCACGGAAAAATCTCCCGCCGCTGTCAGCGCCGTGGTCAGCGATTCCCGCATGGAAACGTGATCCTCCACGATCAGAACGTTTGTCATTTCTCCACAGCCTCCTTTGGAACAGACAGTTCGATTCGGAATCGGGGGACAGTATAGAGCTCCATTCTTCCGCCAAGCTGACGGACCCTGCGGCGCATCCCGCTGATGCCACCGCCCTCCCGGATGGGTCCGGCGGGCGGGATGCCGTTGTCGGTGACCGTCATGCGCCAGCAGTCATTCTGGAAAAAGTGGAACTGGATGCGGGTGGCATACCCGTGGCGCACGGCGTTGGTGACACATTCCACGGCGATCTCGGCAAAACTGTCCGCCACCGCCCCATCCTCCGGCAGCGCGCCCTGGAACTCCACCGACACCTCCATGCCCTGGAAGGTCTCCCGCAGCATCTCCAGACGATGAGCAGGGCTGGGCGTGGGATCTTCCCGGAGGGCCGTGGGAAGGCTGCGGGCAAAGTCCAGCAGCAGCGACTCATCCATCTGCCGGTCATCCCGCAGCGCCCGGAGCAGCAGGCTGATCCGCTGTCCCAAAAGGTCATGTACCCTCGCCTTGCTTCGGGCGATCTCCTCCGCTTCACAGATGGCCTGTAAATGCGCAATGGTGCTGCGAAGCTCCTGTCCGCGCTGCTCAAGTGCCTGGTTTTGCCGGGCAAGAAAGGTCACTGCGTCCCAATGCTCCGTGACATCATCGGCAGTCAGCAGAAGCATGGTCCGGCGCCCCATGGGGAGCTCATGGGCGGAAAAGCTCCATACAGAGGAATCGGGGAGGCGAAACACCTGCTGCCCACCCAGAACTTCCCGTGCGCAGCCGCTGCACAGCGGGCCGCACTCCAGCAGCCGCTGAAACAGCCTTCCGTCCTGTACCGGCTGCCCCGTCATCTGCCGTGCCAGCGTCTCCATGCTGCGGTTGCACAGCAGGAGCTCCCCCGACCGCCGAAAAAACAGCAGACCGGTATGCAGGGTATCAATGGCTTCCTTGACGGATACGGAGGAGAGCTGTGTGTAGAGCTCCCGCCGACGCAGCAGGCAGATATGCACGCTGCGCAGCAGGAAGAACGCCATGCTCATCAGAAAAAAGATGGGATAGGCGGGCCCTGTGACCGTCTCTGTCAGGGGGAGCAGGACAGCCGCCCCGCCCACGGCAAAAAACGGCCAGATCAGTTCCATCCCCACCGCGGCGGTGGTCCCCAGCACCGCAGTCAGCAGAAACACCGCCTGCCGGACAAGGCCGTAGGCGCTGGGTGCCAAAAAGCCGCAGAACAGCCCATACTGCACCTGTGCAAGAAGGGCGGCGAAGAGGAATAGCACCCCGAGGATGGCGCACTCCATCCCATTTTCCACCCGGCGCACCCAGCCGGTGGGCAGACGTCGGATGCTGTAAGAGATGGCCCTTGTTTGAAACACGATGCACAGGGCGGCCGCCATCACCAATGTGGTCAGCGCCCAATGGGGAAACCGGTAAAATTCAGCCACAGGACTCACCTCCCAAGGGCAGCGTCATGCAGATCCCAACGGCATCGTCCAGATCCTTGCAGGCGATCTGACCGCCCAGCGCGGCAGCCGCCGTCGTCAGTTCCTCCGAAAAGCGCCATTGTCCGGGATCACCGCCCGGAAGAAAGCGGAAAACCAGATGGGCGCCCTCCGGCTCCAGATACCCCAGCAGAGGAGAGGCGTTCTCCCCCAGGGCCCAGGATATGGCTTCAAAGGCAAAGTCGTAGCACAGTGCCGCCCTGCGGATCTCCAGCGCTCCACGCTGCCCGCAGCGAATGAGCAGCCGCAGCCCCGCATAGCGGGCCAGTTCTGCCAGCTCATCCAGATAAATGCTCAATTCCTCTCCGGGCAGTCCATCTCCCTGACGTGCCAGGAAAAACAGATTGCATCTGCGTTTGATATGGCACAGGCAAAGAGTGATATAGGCGGTCAGGCCCCGGGGATGGGGGGTCTCCGGCAGAGTCTCGATCAGCCGTCCCAGCGTCTGGATGCGGCGCTCCATGTCCCGGTCCAGCTGTTCAAACATGGCGCGGTTTGTCTCCGCGGCCAGCAGGCGCTTTTTCACCTCGCTCTCCTCACGCAGCAGGGCGTTGGCTGCCTCCAGACGGGCCTGCACAGCCTGGATCTCCCTGCGCAGCCGGTTGAGCTGGGAGAGGTCCTCCTGCCATACCGCCATACCGCCGTGAATGGGAACTGCGTGAAGCTGGGTGTCGCTGTCCCGCAGCAGCGGATGGGCCATATCCATGGAGATCCTCCGCCAGATGGAGCGGGAGACGGGAGGCGCGCCCCGGGAGGACAGGACGGTGCGGCCCTGCTCATCCAGCAGCGTCAGCCCAATGGGAGTGGCGGTGAACAGGCGCTGATACTGAAGATTGACCGGGATAAACCCCGCGTGGAGGGCCGACTCAAAAAACAGGGCGGACAGCACGCAGATGTTCACGGTAAGATCGCTCTCCCACGCCAGAGGCACCCGCCTGATGTAAGCAGTGATGTAGGCCAGAAGCCCCGCGCAGAACAGCAGCGGAACCACCCTGCCGGCCCAGTAAGGGCTATACCGCCCCCTGTGGAGCAGCTTCCAGACTGCGCAGGCCAGGAACAGGAGGGATAAAGCCATTACGCCCCAGTATCCCGGACCGTACCGGTAGTCTGAGGCCCAGTCCCCGGCCGGGTCAAAACGAAACACCAGCTGGTGGAGATCGTTTGTGAGTACCAATAGCACAGAGAGGGCATAGCAGGCCAGAGGCGGCCACAGAGGGCGCAGCGGCTTTTTCTCACCCTCCGGATGGTCCAGGATCACGGCCAGATACAGCAGCGTTACCGGAAGGGCAAGCTGAAAGATGTAATAGCCGTACCAGCACATCCGGCACAGAAGCCCATCTGCTGTCAGCTGATATTTGAACAGGCGCAGCAGCAGCCATCCCACCATCAGCCAGCCCATAACTCCCACTACCCGGCGGACATCCCGGCGGATCATCCGATGGGATACCGTCCCCTTCCACAACAGGATGGCGGCGGCAAGGAGCAGGGCGGATAAAATATGCTCCCGGAGATCTGCTGTGGTATAGCGCCGGATGTGGAGCACCTGCCGGCGTAGGTCCCGGCTGCTGTCCCCGGTCAACTCCAGAAACCAGCCGTAGTCCTCCTCGCTCAGGGTACGGGCCGGCCGGTAATCATCGGGAAAATCAGCCGGTCTCTCTCCGTCCGCCAGGGGCAGCCCTGCTGACAGAAGGGTTTCATCCAGCCCCGGCTCCAGCGTCAGAGGGACATCGGAGAGCAGCCCCATACGGTAGGACAGCGTGCCCTCTGCCGGCACGATGATCTCATAATTTCCTCCGTTCCGGTTCCACGCGGCAGCCTCGCAGTCCAGACAGATCAGAATGGGGGCGTCCGGCGCCTCCAGCCGGAAGTTTCCGTTCTGACCAAGGTGTTCCAGCAGCTCCAGAGCGTCACGCTTGGAGGGCGCCTCCCGGTCCAGCCCGTAGGACAGGGCGCCCAGAGCCAGCATATTGCGGATCACGGAACTGCTGCTGATGCCCACGGGGACCGGACTCTCCCGAAGGCTGTTCCAGCCGGTGACGGCGGCGTCCGTCCGGCTGCGGTCCACCGCCAGAATCACGGTGGCCGTGACATGGGGATACCAATACCGGCCAATGCCCCGCTCCAGCGCCGGGATGGCCTGTACATCAAAGCAGGCCACGGCGCTGCCTCGGCTCACCTCCGCGTAGAGGGTATCCTCTGCCGTCTGAAGGGAATACCCGGGGAGGAAGGGGGCGAGAGCCGCGCTATACGCCTCGGCGCCCTCCGCCGCGGAGATCAGACGGCCCCCTGTGTCCACCGTGCCGCACCCGGCCAGGATCAGGCACAGCAGGAGGAGCGGCAGCCAACGCCCTTTCATGGCGCCACCGGCTCCCCGGACTCCTCCATCCGGCCGGCACACTCCCGGCACAGATCCATCTCATCGCAGATGAGGAAACAGGCGTCGCAGACCAGCCGCCGGCAGATGGGGCATTGGCTGAACCGCTCCCTGGCCTCCTGACCGGCCGCCTGCATGGCCCGCTGCTTCTCCCGCTGATAGATGGCGTCATAGAGTTCCTTCTTCTCCCGGTGTTCCGCCGCCTGCAGCGCTTTGGAAAAGGGGATGCTGCTGCTGTACCAAAATTCTCCGCACACCTCGCAGCGGATGGAAAAGCAGAAATACTGGGGCGTGGACCGATCCTCTAAGTGGCTGGACAAGAGATTTGTCATATTCCGCACCTCCTCGTTTCTACTCCTGTTATAACAGGAGTAAGGGGCGGGAGTATATGGTCCGTCGGATACTTTTTCCCACTTTTTCGCAAAGGTATCCATTGGATAATAGAGAAAGCGCACAAAACCAGTCCTCTGGTTTTGTGCGCTTTGCTGTGATGGAGAAACTTGTCTTAGAAAAGCTCCTGAAGCCTTCCGCAGCGGCGGAGCAGATCGATGTAGAGCATCAGCTCATCCCGGGAGGCCACCCCCAGCTTCTCGTAGATGCTCCGGTTGTGCTTACGGACCGTACTCATGCTGATAAAGGCCAGGTCCGGGATCTCCGCGATCTCGTGCCCGTCGATGTAGTAGCGCATGATATTCCGCTCCGCCTCGGTCAGCAGATCCTTCCGCTCCACAAACTGGTCGAACAGTTCCGCAATGTTGGGAGGAAGCTCTCCCTGCTCCAGCCGCTGATTCCGCGCCCGGGCATTGAGGAACTCCGCCAGCTCATCCAGCTCCGAGATGCCCGAGGACATCCCCTGTTCCGGCCCCTCCGCCTGCTGGAACCGTTTCAGACTGTCGGTGATGGGCCGGACAAATCGCCGGGACAGGAAGAAGGACAGGGCCAGCAGCACCAGGAGCAGTCCCAGGGCCGCAATGATCCAGGTCTGCTGGACGCCGGCTGTGTAGGCGGCATAGCTCTCCTGGGGGATCAGGATGGCAACGGCCCAGACGGTGTCCTCCGTTTTCCCTCTGGAGATGGGTATGGTCTGGTGCAGGCCGATATACCGTCCAGCGCCTGTGTCGTATTCGTTATAGTATCGCCCCTGATGGATGGCCAGAGTCTCCTGACCGTCCAGGTAGGTGCCGTTGACGCTGCCCACCAATCCATCCGGCAGCAGCAGACGGCTGTCCTGGACCGGAGCCAGCACGGTGACGGCGGAGCCGAACTTTCCCTCCAGGGTGGGATAGGAAAACTGGAAATACAGGGCGCTGAGCTCTACCCCGCACACGCCGTACACCGCTCCGTCGCTCCCCACAATGGGGACACACAGCAGCATAGCGGATTCCCAGGTGTCCTTTAGATTGATCCGGCGGGACCAGAAGTAGCGGTCGGCAGGCCGGCTCAGCGGCGTATCCATCAGCTCCCGGCAGCCCGGGATCTGATCGGTGTCAAATTCCAGATTCCATCGGTTGTGCAGCTCCAGATCCTTTTGACGGGCGATGTCCGGGATGCCGCGGAAGTAGACCACCGTGGGTGTGACCGGACTGCTGGCGCTGAGGTTGGAGTAGCGCAGATGGATGCCGCTTCTGGAGTGGTCCGCCCCCTCCAGGCCGGTGTTGGTGGTGGCGTCCAGGATCGCATAGGCGCCATTGCAGTTGGCTGTCTGGAGGGTGGTGCTGATCAGCGGGTACATGACTTCCTGCAGCTTCAGCAGCCGCTCCGGATCATCGTTGACCTCCTGCAGCGAAATGCCCTCCTGTACCAGCGCCCCCTCGATCTCCCGGCTGAGCTCCTTGGAGAGATTCAGGCTCTGGGCGGTCAGATGGTCCAGTTGGCTGGCCAGCGTATCTCCTGTGTTGCTCAGGTGGAGCTCCATTACCTCATGGAGCTGCTCATCATCCCGGGAGAAGGCCCCAGCGATGGACAGCAGAAGGATCACCGCCGCGAAGACCACCAGGATCATGGACACCCAGTAGAGCATCAGCTTTCGCTGCATCCCTACGCTCTGCTTTTTGGCAAAGGCGTTCAACGCCCGGAGTTCTTTCAGTCTGTTGCGCACGGTGGTTCCTCCTCTCTTACAGGTTATTGCTCCATGATCTCCCGGAAGGACTGGAGCCGGTCCGCACTGATCTGCTCCAGCCCGGTCTCTCCGGCCTCCAGATAATCCCGGCGGCCCAGGGCCAGCTGGGCCCGCACATGGTCCTCCAGCGTGGTTTCCAGGCTCAGGTAGCTCTCCAACTGGGGCGGCACATAGAATTTATAGTTTTGCTGGGTATCCAGATAGGCCTGATAGAGAGAGGCATATTTGGCGCTCTCCAGCCCTTCAATGGCCTTTGGCAGCTCCGTTTCAAATGCAGCCTGGGTCACCGGCATGTAGCCTGTCCGGGTCACGAACTCCACATTGTGCTCCGGCTCGGTGAGCCATTTGAGGAAGGTCACCGCGGCCCGCTCCCGCTCCGGGGTGGAGCGGACGGTACAGAAGCCCGCGCCCCGCTGCATCACCAGCTTTTCTCCGTTTTCAAACACCGGGCAGGGCCGGGAGATGATGGTGATGTCCTCAGAGGTGTTGTCCGGATAGGTCACCACATCGCTGTAATAGAGGATGCTGGCAGAGGAGGCCACGCTGACGATGCTGTCGCCGGTGCGGATAGACTCGGTGGCGTACCCGCCCTTGAGCCAGACGCCGCCCCGCAGGGCGGCCCGGGCCAGGGGTTCCCACGCCGTCTGGAAGGCGGGGCCGAAGGCCAGCACATCCCCCCGGAAGAAGTCCTCGCCCAGGGACTGGGCTCCTACCTGGAAGTAGTTGAAGTAGTAGTCGTGAACGAACATGGACTTGGCATCCCCCGGAATATCCGGCGTCTGGTCGTCGGTCCAGTCCGCGTAGATCTCCGCAGCCCTGTAAAGCCCCTCCCATGTATCCAGATCCTCGATCGTTACACCGGTAGCCTGGGAGAAGCGGTCGAAGATGGTCTGGTTGATGAACATGATCTCTGTGGATTTGGCCACCGGCAGCACCACCAGACGGTCATTGACCGTCCCCTCCTCCAGAAAGGCTGGGAGGAAGGCGGACAGCTCCTCCTGGCTGAAATAGTCCCGGTAGTCCACCAAAATGCTGTCGTCGGGCAGGGCCATCACCGTCTTGGGATAGGAGATGAAGAGGTCGGGCAGCTCCGAGGCGCCCGGCTCTCCGTTGGCGGCGGCCAGCACCAGCTCGTGGATGGTGTTGGTGTTGGACACGGAGGTGACCTGCACGTTGATCCGCTGCTCCTTTCCCACCGTCTGGTTGAACGCATCGATGAGGTCGTTGAGTGGGGAATCTGTCTGACCGCCATAGACGTGCCAGACCGTAATGGTGGTCGGCGTCTCTTCTTTTTTGGCCGTGTCGGAACAGCCCGCGCAGCAGTAGGCCAGCAAGATACCTGCCAGCAAAAACGCCGCAATTCTTCGTACCTTCACATCGCATCACCTCGTTTTCATTATATCTGCTGAGGGTAAAAAAAGCCAGTTGAAACAGGATACTTTATTGAATTCATTTCGTGGAGTATCCATTTCAGTTCAGTGTAACATGGATTCCATAAACCTGCCCTATCCGCAGCGGGTAGTTTTCATCGTTCAGGTTTTTCTTTTGATATCGTTGCCTTATCCGGGTGGATCAGAGTGATGGGCAGCCCCTTTTTTCTGGCATAGTTGACGGTCATTCCCGTTCCGCTGCGGATAGAACGGTCGTTGTCATAGACTGCCAGTAAGTAGCCTGCACGGTCCACCATATACTCGTTGCGTCTCCGGTAATTGACCGCCGGGGGCGCTTCTTTATTACCCACGATAACCGTTTCCGCACTGTGTCGGATCAGAAAAGACATACGGCTGCGGCTGCGATCTTCCCAGTCTGTGTCGTGGCCCTCAAAGGGCAGAGCGATCTTCAGCTGGATCTCGCTATATTCCGGCTGTTCTTTGAGCCGCAGCAATATCTCCCCGGCCCACATATCCACGCCCAGAGCGCCGCCTACCCAAAACTGGCGAAAGCCTTGCTCATAGAGCTGGATCAACTGATCCCGGATGCGTTTCTTGATCCGCTTGCAGCCGTTGTTGTTTTCATCATATTTGAAGCGAAAGCGTGTCGGTCTATGGCCGGTGATGGCACAGGCAAGTCCCCTTGTCATATTGACACCTCACATAACATCGAACAAAATAGTGTTTTAATTATATATTGACGCTTTATAAGCGTCAATAATGCTTTAGGGTTAATTTTAGTATGCGCTGCCTTCGGATAAACTAATTCCGTAAGGTGGTGATAACTCTGGAATGGGATTTTGACTTTTCCGAGCGCATGGAAAACCTGTCTTATGCTATCGGATACTATCGCAAGAAAAAGGGATATTCCCAGGAACAGTTGGCAGAGATCCTTGATATTAGCCGCCAGCATCTCGCGTCCGTTGAAGCGCCCGGCATGAGTCATGGCCTGTCTCTGGATCTGCTGTTTAGGATAGCCACCGTCCTTGAAGTGGAGCCGTATCTGCTGCTGAAATTTCGACTTGAGAAGTAAGATTTTTCATTAAGATGATGATAAGTCTTTTCTCTGACCTAAATCTCTGATAGAGTGAGTCCTTCTGGGTGGTTCACAATGAACCGCTCCTGGGTCCAGCGAATGGGCGCAGTTCTCCCTTGGCGGAAGATTTTGAAATTGCCATTGATTCAGAGAGTGGTTTGTACTACATTTTGGTACAAACCACTCTCTCTTTTATTTCACGGTATAGAGATTGGAGGTGCTGCTCCCATTCGGCCTGTGCCGGGAAGCCTTTTTCAGATAGCCGTGCTGCTCCAGATCGTGCAGCGCCCGCTTGACCGTGGAGCGGGACAGCTTCATGTCCGAGGCAATGGTCTTAATGCCCGGCCAGCACTTTCCCTCGGCATCGGAGCGATCTCGCAGGTACATATAGACCGCCTTCGCTCTGGAGGGAAGCTCAGTGTCGGCGTAAATCGTTCCGAAGTAACTCATCGTTCCTCCTCTCCGAATGTCTTCATTTGCTTTCCTCTTTTTACAGCCCTCTCCTGAGCCGGAGCATGGGCGATGCCGCCCCGGCTGGATACCGCATAGCCGCGGCTTTCGTCCATCTCCTCCGGCTCACTGAGCTGCGGGAGATTCCGCTCCAGATCCACCCGGTTGGCATAGGCCACCGCTCGGTTGGCTCTCTCCGGCACCACATACGGCTCCCCGAAGGTAATGCCCCAGTTTAAGAAGAGTTGGAGCCGGGTCCGCATGGGATGAGTGCCGGTTTTCATGACGATAAAGCTGCCCTTGGGAATGGATTTTAGCTCGTCGGGCGTCAGCAGGGCGCGCTCCATCATCTGCAGGCTCTGGCTGGGATCGTTCTTGCCACGGCTCACCGAGCCGGAGAGGACGGTGCGGCTGCCCAGGGCTTTGGACAGCACTTCGGCGGTCTGGCTGTTGGGTGCAAAGCCGCCGAAGATGGTGTCCTGGCAGTTGTCCTGAATGATCTCGCAGCCCTCTTTCCCGTAGTTTTTTTCGAGCTGCGCTAAGGACTGGATGATCGGCACGAGCGTTAACCGGCGAGAGCGTCCAGCGGAGAAAAGGGGCAGTATATCAAACGGGGGCATGGTGCCGAATTCGTCACAGAAAAGCACCACCCGGTTTTTCAGCTTGCCGCCGTTCTCATCGGCCACAGCGAACAGCTCCCGGCTCAGGTTCTGGATCATGAGACCGGCCATGAAGTTCTTGGTTGTGTCTTCTTCCGGCAGGATCAGGAAGATGGCAGACTTCTCCGAAGCAAACTTCTCAGCGTCAATGGCGCTGTCGAAGCACAGGATCTGCTCCAGCTCGCTGTCCAGAAAGGCATTCAAGCGGGACAGCACGGTGGACATGACGGAGGCCATTGCCTGCTCGGCGCTGTTGAGGGCGGCACCGGCAAACCACCTCGCCTTGTGATCCGGCGGCAGTTTTGCCATCAGGAGCTGGAAGTGGCTCTTGCCCTTGACACGGCTGGGCTCCAGCAGATCCTGCACCAGCTTGAACACGGAGACGATATGGCGGCGCTCCTGGGGGTGGTCTTTATCGGGCGGCAGGAACTCGGCCAGCATCAGGATGACCGAGGTGAGAAGCCCTTCCGCCGCATCGTAGAAGAAAGCGTTCTGGCCGCGGTTGCTGTCATCGCCGTCCGGATTGACGATGGTCTTGGACAGGATTTTGGCGTATTTCTCGGCCTTGGCCCGGGCCGCGAGATTGTTCGGGTCACTCCGGGCAATGTCCATATACCGGTTGACCAGCGTCAGCAGATTGTTACCGTCTGAGCGGGTGGGATTTCGCAGGTCGATCACGGCCACATTCTGATACCCATAGCAGTTCTTGGCAATGGCGCCGTAATTGCGGGCGAGGTCGCCCTTGCTGTCCAGCGCCAGCCAGCTCATGCCGCTGGCGCAGGCGTACTCCAGATTGGGATAGAGAAAATAGGCGGTCTTGCCGATGCCGGAAGCGCCGATCATCAGGCAGTGGATGTCATCGCTGTCCACGAGGGCGGTGAGCTCGCCTTTCTTTCCCTTGCACCCCAGCACCAGCCCCTGCTCCGTGGGCAGGTTCTGGCCGCTGCGCCATTTCTTCACCTCGAAGGGGACATGGGCATAGGTCTGCCGGATCTCTTTGGCTGTGGCCCATCTTGCGGTGCCGTGCTGGCCGTCGCCGACCGTTTTGGATTTGATCCCGCTCAGGGTATAGTAGTGGGACAAGGCGGCCAGACAGCCGATGACCAGAAACATCAGCCCGCCGGCGGCCAACAAAATCAGGACTTGGTGTGGCATGGTTAACCCCTTTCAGGGCACACCACTTCCTGCTCGGTTCCATACTTCTGAATGCGCACATCACTCTTGTTACGGCCTACTTCGGGCGAACAGGAAGTGGTGTGCGTTGTTGTTATTTACTGCATGACTTGTGCGTAGGACGGTTCCTCAGCGGTCAGATCATCATTCCAATCCTTGTGTGCGGGAATGAGCCTTTCCACCGTGTACCTCTCTGCCAGCTGTTCCTTCATGCGCCGGCTGGCCAGATGGCCAGCCTCGTCATTGTCGAGGCAGAGCAGGACCGTATTGATTTGCGGCTGCCGCTCCAGCAGCTTCAGCACCGGCTGAATGGAGGTGCCGCAGCAGGCCACATAGCTGTGGCTCTGCCAGTCCTCCGGATGGAGCGTGATGTAGGAAAGCATATCGATGGGAGCCTCAAACACATAGAGGCTTTCGTCTCTGCCGATATGGTGAAAGCTGTGGCGCGGGTCGCAGCCCTCCACATTGAGCCGGAAGGCTTTGCCGTAGCTGTTGGCACTGCGCTTGTGAGCATGGCGGGGAATACCATCTTCATCCGTACCCACGAAGACTGCGTTGTGGTACTCGGCATCCTCATACAGGAGCTTCACTCTGGCAAAGTGCGCCACAACGCTCCGGTCGATATTCCGGTGCTTGACCAGATAGGCATAGACCCGGCGCATATTGGAATTGGCCGGCGGAAGGACAAAGGGCTTCGGCGGCTCCTCTACCCGTTCTTCGGCAGAGGGATAAACCGTTCCCAGCTCGCCTCCCAGAAGCATGGTCACCGCCTCCGGATAGCTAAGGTGATAAAACCGCTGCACGAAGCTGACGGCGTGGCCGCCCCGCTCCTCGGCATGATCGTACCACTCGTTGCCGCGGATGGTGACACTATGGTCACGGGCCAGCCGTTTCTCTCTGCCGGAGGCAAGGAGCTTTTCGCCCCGGCAGCGGAGGAACTCCTCCAGATCAACGGAGGCGGCTCGCTGCTTCTGTTCTTCCGTGAAATGAATGTAAGTCGACATAGGCTCCTCCTGTTACATGGTCTGCTGATAGGATACCTGCTCCTCATGATCATCCGCCTTGTGGCCCATGGCCATCCGCTTTTCCGTCAGCCGCTTGCGCCGTTTGGAATCAATGCGAATCCCTGCCGGATTGCGAGGCGGCATGGAATTGTCCCGGAAGATCCGGCTCATGTGATGGAGCAGCTTGGTTGCCGCCAGCATGACGGACGGATCTCGGAACTGGTCAAAGCGGTCAAGGAAGAATTGAGCATACGCATTGCCCTGGGCAGCGGAGCGGGTGAACCAATCCCTGGCCTGCTCCCGATCCTGTTCCACATCCCGGCCCAGGAGATACAGCTTGCCCAGTGTGTACTGAGCAAACGGGTTTCCTTGTCTGGCGGCGGCAGTCAGGTACTCCAGAGCTTTTCTCACATCCTTCTTTACGGACTCACCGGTGAGACAGAGCTTCCCAAGGCGGTATTGGGCAAACGGATTCCCATGCCCGGCGGCCTTGTCCAGCCAGCGCACCGCCTCATCGGTGCGCTTTTGAGAGAGCAGGAGCTTCCCGAGTGCGTATGCCGAAAAGTCATTTCCGGCCTCTGCGGATAAGCGAAACCAACGCTCCGCTTTTTCATGATCCCGCATGGTGGAGAGATCATCCCGGTAGAACTTTCCCAGTTGATGCGCCGCCACCGTGTATCCTTCCACCCAGAGCTGTTCCAGCACCCGGACGGCTTCGGCGTGTTCCTCATCCAGCGCATAGACATCCTGCAGAACCGTTTTGGCGGCACGATAGCGTCGAGCCTGTTCATATACGCTGCTGGATCGCTGCTCCTCATGTGCCGCCTCCGGCTCCGGCTCATCTTGCATCTTCTCATCTTCAAAAGTCGGGAGGCCGAGGCGGATGTTCTCGGCCTCCCGGATGATATCGTTTTTAATCCGGCGGAACTCTTTCTGCTGAGAGAGCGGGAGATGCTCCCGCGGTGTACGGCTGCCATAGCACTCGTTCAGCTCATCCCGGATCTGATTCCAGGTTTCATAGCACTTTGCTACTTCCGGCTGCCGGGCCAGCTCGTCCACGATGGTGTCCACCAATGCTTTGAGCGGTTTCTTCAGATAGCCATACTGCTTTTTCCCGGTGGTGGTTTCCAGCGCCTGCACCAGCTGGCGCATCTGCTTCTCGATGACAGGGTTGTCGCAGAGCTGATGCTCCATCTTCTGAATCAGCTCCCGCATGGTATCCTGCGCCGCTTCGATCAGTTCTTTATAGGCAACATCCTTCCGCTCGTAGATCTGGATCATCTCATCCCGGAAGATGGTGTTGGTCAGCTTGGAGCGCATGGCCGCAATGCCTTCCCTGGTCAGGAAGCCCTCCTTCGGATCGTCTGACCAGACCATCATGTGGATGTGGGGGTGATGCCCCTCATTGTGGAAGGCCGCATACCAGCGGAAGTGATCAGCCGGTATCTTCATGGCCTTGGCCAGATCCTGTGCGTGCATCATGAGCAGGCCGCGCCATGCGTCCGCATTGTCGTACCCCAGCCGGGCAGCATCCTCACGGCGCAGGGAGTAGATGATGGTCCACACATTTCCGTCATGGGCTTCCAGCTCGGACATGGCTGCGTCGAGGTCTACTGCGGCGGCGGAGTTGAACAGGCCATGGGCCCCGCGGCGCTCCACACGGGGGCGGGTGGCAATGTAGGACAGGTATCCGCTCTCAGAATTTATTTCGTGGAGGTTTGCATCCAGCGCCATGGTGATGAAGGCTGATGCGGTACCAAGGGTAGGCGTCTTACGGTAATCCTCATACTCGAACAGCTCCACGGCATCAGGGAAATCATGCAGGAGCTTTTGGATCAGTTCCCGCTGTCCTTTGGTGACGGGACCGTTGCCGGTCAGCTTCTCCACACCTTCGCGGGTGGCAATGTATTTCATGTACCCGCCGGCCTTTTCGGATTTGATGTAGCCGCTTTTCTGTACGAGCTTTGCCATGGGTTACACCGACTTCTGGAAGTCCAGCGCATCCTTGAACGAGATGCGCCCGTTGGTGCGCTTCATATCCCGAATGGCGCGTCCCCGCAGACGCTGGTACTCGCCTTCGTCGATATCGGTGTCGTAGGCGATGATCTGCCCCAGCACATTGAGATCCACACCCTGCTTGAACAGGAGCGAGCCCATGCGTCCGACAAAATTGTCCAGGGTGCCGGTGAGCATGGCGGAGAGTGCTTCGGGCAGGAAGCCGCCGGCGTTCTTCGTGTTCAGATAGCCGATGTAAAACCGGAGCGCATTCTCCACGAATTCGCTCCGGCTGGCGCAGTTGTCGAGGCGCAGGTAGATGTCTACCTTCTCGTCCAGATCCTCAGAGATCCAGAACCCCTTCTTCGTTTTTCTGCTTTCGGACTTCAGTAAAACCACTCCTTTTTTCGTCAAGTCCCCGCTGAGAACCCTTGCCACAGCGGAGCTTTTCCGCATCATAGGGTCCAACAGCTCTTTCCACCCGCCGGATTGTCCCCGCTGCGAAAAGCCGGAAACTGCCCGCACTGCGGGCAGAAGTGGGAGAGCCGGGGGCGGCATTGTCCCCGGCTCTTTCTCCTGCTTCGCTTTCGTCAGCTTCCCGCCCTCTTGGAAAGCGGCCCAAATCCCGCCTGTTTCTCCGGGGTGGGGTACACGGTCGGCCACCCGCTGAAAGCCGCACACAGCGGCTCACAGGGGGCAACGGGGGCTACATCTGCATCTCCGGGGACTCCTGACTCTGCTCCGCCAGATAGTCCGCGCAGCACTCCTCCAGCGTCTGCCCCAAGCGCGCCTGACAATAGGCATCCATTTTCGGGAGGAGCAGAGCCTGCTCCTCGGCGCTGAGGCGATACTTGAACGCCTCCTCGTCGCCGTTGCCCCGCTGCAGATACACCTCCAGTGTGTCGCAGACACGACGGGCCTCCAGATCGTAGTTGGCATAAATGTTCAGCCAGTCATCATTCTCGGTGGTACAGACATTGGTACCAAACATCTGATCTGCGTCGAAGCACACCTCCATATAAAACTCCAGCAGATTGTCGTTCTGAATGATCTCGTCAGCGAAGGAGATGTCCTCGGCGCAGAGCCGCCGGCTGCCGGAGAGGTATTCCGATTCCGGCTCCTGGTGGAGCGTTCTCTCCTCCAGCCGGTCCAGGAAGATCCGCCACCTTTCGTCCGACGAAGCGTTGCCCTTCTTCATAGCGAAGTAGGCGGCGGTGCTCACATCCCGGATTCTGAACCGCTTCCAGCCATCCATGATGCTGACGGCTTCCATATCTCCGCTGTCGAGGTCGATGTCGTAGGCATCCACCACCCGGCCGGTGTTGTCCAGCCGCTCCGACACGTAGGAGTTGAACTCCTCTTGAGAGATCCGCTGGGTGTGCAGCAGCGTTTCGACAAAGCGGTGGGGCGCCTCGTCGGGCGGCTTGCGGATGTAGCTGCGCAGACGGCGGGCGGTCGAGAGCAGCTCAAGTTTTTCCTCGGCCAGAATATAATCGGAGCTGCCGTTCTCCGTGACATGAAAGACGGCGAACCGCCGTGCGGCCTCCCGAGCTTCCTCCTCCGCCTGCTGCTCTGCCCAGAGCTCATGGCTGATGCGCTCGTACTCCCGATGAGGAAGCTGGTTGCACATTTCATCAAGGATATTCTCCAGATGCTCCTCCAGCGTTTCCCCCTTCAGTTGTTTGCTCAGAGCGTCGTACCACCGCTCGTCGAGCCAGAGTGTGATCTCACGGCCCCTCATTGCATTCCTCCCATTTCCGGCCCGCACTGCTTCATCTCAGGGTACTCGGTCAGGAGGTGCCACACGCCGTTTGCGTAGTTGGCGCTGTTGACCGTCTGACCGAGAAGATCGTCAGCAGAGAGCGACATCGTGATGCCGGGCACGCCGGGATGCGCCGCGGCGCTCTGGCCGCTCATCAATCCTTCCGCCTGGGCTGCGGTCAGAGGCACAAAGCCGCACGGGGTCATCAGGGAAAAGACGCCGCCAACATGGGTGGCCAGGAAATCACGAACCGTGCGTGGGCCTGCGTCATCAGTCAGATCCTCCCGAAGTGTCCAGACGCAGTGGAGCAGCTCCTCACCATGGGAGGCATCCAGACCATTCTCCGCAATCCAGCGGTCGGCCAGCTCATCCAGCGGCTCGTCCAGCCCCAGCAGAAACCTGGCATCCTCCTCATTGATGGCATCCTCGATGTTGTCGCGGATCAACCGTGCGGCGGTGATCTCCTCAGCGGCATCGATCAGCTGAGAGGGATCGGCCGCCATCCACTGCTTGACCCGGCGCTCATAGTCGGCGCTGATCCGCTTCTTCAGCTCCTTCTTGTAATCCATGGCGATCTCATCTTTGTTCACTGGATCACCTCCGGTTCCTGGTCAGGCTTCGGTGCGGCGGCTCTCGGGGTGCGCCGGGGCTTGCTCGGAGCGGCGGCGCTTACATCGCTCTCATCGATATACTCCCGCACGGGGGCGGGTACATATTTTTCATAGAGCTTCACCAGCGCATCCGTCATCTCACGGTCCAGGTCAAGCTCCTTCTTGCCCATATAGCGTTTGAGCGCAGAGAGCTTCTCCTCGTCGAAGGTGATGGTCAGGTTCACTTGCTTCATTGGCACTTCCTTTCTCAGTCGTAGTTGATGTATTCGATCTGCAGCCAGTGGGTCCAGCCCCGACCCTCCAGCTTTGTTTTCACCACACCTTTTTTGGTATTCATAGCTTCAATCACATAACCGTCACCGATGTACACGCCAATGTGGCCGTCATGCCAGACAGCGAGGCCGGGGATATCCGGCATGGTGTCGATGGTTCCGGATACTGAGGCGTTATAATACATCTGGTTGGCGCCAAGATCCGGCATCCCGTTGGTTCCATACTCGATAGTCATGGTGTCGGGATTGAGCCATCCGTACCCTTTGATCAGGCCCACGCAGTCTGTGGTTCTGCCTCCCAGCCAGTTGGCACGGATGAAGTCCGCATAGCTGCCGACACCGTCAGGGTACTGCTCCAGCTTGTAGGCGAAGAGCGAATCGGTGAGGACACTGCCGTATGTTCCCCAGACATAGCCCCAGCCGGACTCCCAGGCGTGTATGGCGTAGGTCACAAGGTCTGCGGCGTTCTTGGTGGTTGGATCGGTGAAGGCGGAGATGTCCAGCTCTATGCTGCTCCCATCCCCTCTGAGATACTCGCCGCTGTAGCTGCCGCCCCCGGCGCTCCCCGCAATCATGGTATAGATATGGTCGATGTTGCTCTTGTCATCGTCCGTGATCTCTCTGCCCAGATGGGCTTCCAGATTGGCGTAGGCCTGGGACAGAGAGACCGGCACCGCGACGGTGTATTCTTCTTCCTCTGTACTTGTAGTCCCGTCCTCCAGTGTCACTTCTACGGTTCGTGTTCGGGTTTCGGTGGTGTAGAAGCACTCCACGAAGCTGTTCGCTGCCCGTGTGGACGGGGCGTCGTCCCCAAAGCAGAGGGCATAAAAAACAGCCTTGACTCTGATCGGGTCAAGGCTGTTGCCGCTGTCCATCTGCCCGTTGGCAGAGGACACCGCCGAATCCAGAAGAGAAAAGGCCGAGCGCATTTCCTCGATGTGATATCGGAACTCCGCCGGAACTTCTGCGGAGAATTCCGCTCCGTAGAAGCATGCCTCCACCGAATAGTTGTTATGCTCCGCCCCGCCTGAGCCAAGGGAGCAGAGCAGGGCGATCAAAAGAATGACGGGTGAAAAGATTGCCACCAGAATCCAGCCCAAACCTTTCCGGGTCTTTTCGTTGGTAAGCAGCATGGCGGCGGCCTTGGCCACCGCGGCAGCAGAAACAGCCATCAGCGACCACCTGCCGTTCCGAAGAGTTTTTCCTTGTAGGCCGGGGCGTGAACCTCCAGCAGATATCGTTCATTGCCGCACTTGTACAGGCAGACGCCGCGCTGGGGGAACTTGATGAGATTGTATTCCGACTCCTCCAGCTGGAGCATATCCATGTAGGACCGCTTGTCGATGGAGCCGGCATTGAACAGAAACTGGTGAGGCGGGATGCTGAACAGGGGTTTGGTCATCTCACGGACGCCCTCCTGATCGAAGTCCTCCAGATTCTGACTGGCCAGCAGCATCGCCGATTCCTTCTTTCGCACACGCTTCAGACAATTGCGAATGTACTCGATGGCGGTGGGGTTGGACAGCCAGATATACAGCTCGTCCAGAGCTGCCACGGTATTGCCCACGGTCAGGAGCTTATCGGACATGAAGGACAGCACATTGAAGAGCATGGCGTTGCGGACATTTTTGGCGGCGCTGAGCATTCCCTTGACGCCGAACACCAGGAAGCGGCTGGAGGTGATGTTGGTGTGCCCGTTGAAGAACTGGGCGTCAGCGCCCTTGCACATGGAGTGCAGCCCCAGCAGCACCTCCTGCAGGAGCTTTTGGGTGTAGAGCTGGTGACGGTCGGCGTCGTAGGTCTTGAATTCCTCCTCAATGAGATCGTAGAGGTCGGACAGGATGGGATAGTCCTCCGGGCACATCCGGCTGAAGTTGGTTCGCTCGGTGATGCCGAACTTGCGATACAGCTTGGACAGCATGATCTCGATGGTGTCGATGTGCGCGTCGCTGAAATCCTTGTAGGCCCGGAAAAAGTCCTTGAGGAAGGAGATGTGCTGCGCCAGCAGGGTGTTTTTGCGAAAGGCCTCCGGCGCGTCGGTGGCGTTGGGGTCTCCGCCGTCATCCCAGCACTTGGGTTCCAGCACATTGATGATGTACTGCCCGGCCATCAGGTCTGCGAAGCAGCCGCCCACCGCCTCGCACATCTCCTGCTGTTCATGTTCGGCGTCCAGGCTGATGACGGATTTGCCGGACTCCAGCAGATTCAGGATCAGCAGCTTCATCAGGTAGGACTTGCCCTGGCCTGAGTTGCCCAGGATCAGGATGTTGGCGGAGGTCTTGTCCTCGTCCCGCTGGTCGAAGTCCACCAGAATGTTGCTGCCGTATTTGTCTTTGCCGATGTAGAAGCCTTTGGAGTCCAGCTTACCGGAGTAGTTGAAGGGATAGAGATTCGCCACGCTGGAGGCGGGCAGCACTCGTTCAAACTGGATGCCGAATGTGTTGTGGCCGCAGGGATTGACGCAGCGGAAGCCCTGCTGCTGACGGAGCAGGAGCTTATCTACATTCAGCTTGCTCCGCACCAGCTCCGTCAGCACATCGGTCTGGAGCAGCTTGAGGCTGTTGTAGTCGGATGCGGTCAGCTCGATGTACACGGCGCAGTGGAGCAGAGGCTCACGGTTGCGGTGCATGGTGGCCACCAGGGT
>NZ_JALFGV010000137.1:0-26214 GCF_022777125.1 Lawsonibacter sp. | reverse complement strand
GACGAATGGTGTCCAGGACCAGATTTACAGTCTGCCGCCTCCCGGTCTTGCAGGCTGCAATGCCGTTATCGCAGAGGTCCCGAATCATGGAACGATACAGCACCCCCTGTTTGGTGTGGATATAAGAGATGTCCGTTACCCTGCAACTTCCCGCTGCGTTTTTCCCTCTGCCGGCATAGCCTTGATTTCAGGCAGCAACGCTTGAACGTGTGTGTAATTCCGTTTCCCCATAACAAGACCCCCTGATGTAGTTTATTTCCCTACATCAGGGGGCCTTCTGTCACTGTCCGTTTTTACTGGTCCTGTTCACGTATCTCAGCTGGTCTTTTCTTTCAAACAGCGCAGGATACCGGGCAAGGCGCGCTCTGCGTTTTCCCGCAGGGCGGCGATGATGGCATCCGGATCATTCTTGAGTACACCCTGATAGATCCGTTCAAAGTCGGCCTGGTTCTTCCCGTGTCCCGCACAGGAGCAGTAAAGGTAACGCAGCAGCAGCTGCTGGCCCTGAATGGCGATCATGCTGTTGTCCAGACGCTTGTTGCCGCAGTTGTGGTAGAACACGCCCACCAGCTCGTGGACCGCTCCTACTTCTTCCTGCGGCGTTAACGCCTGCTCATAGCGCCGGATCTGCTCCCGGATCTCCAGCGCCATCCGCTGCCGGTCCCCCTGCCGGAGCGCCAAACGGACCGCCGTGACCTGAAGGGTGGCGGCCAACTCTTGGATCTCCCGTACATCGTGCTCGTCTAACATAAGGACCCGGGCGCCCACATTGTTTTCATATACCACCAGTCCCTCCTGCTGCAGGCGGTTGATGGCCTCCCGGATGGGGGTGCAGCTCACGCCCATTTGGCTTTGCAGCTCGTTGACATTGAGGTGGCTGCCCAAGGGGAGCTGCATCGTGATGATATTCTCTCTCAACCGCTGATAGATCTGATCCACCAGGGATTGCTTCTTGATCGCTGCCATGGATTCGACTCCTTTTCCGGACGGTCTGCCCTCGATGGATAAAAGACGGCACGGTCTGGCGGCGGGTTTCCCATCGGGCCGCGTTGCCCCGGTGGACAAAGGCCGAGCCTTTCTCACATCCGCCCTGCCGGGCGCTGTTCTCCCCAAATTTTCTCGGAGCTGCCGTGCCTGATCCGTTGAGGGTAATATCTTGCAATATATAAATTTATCATAACAGAACCCTCCGGAAAATGCAAGCTTTCCCCCTTCCCCGCTCCGTGATTTCCTCGGTAATTTCCCGAAAAAGAACTTGCAATTTTGCTGAAATGTGATATGCTTAATGCAGAATAAATCTTGCAAGATACAAGATGCCGGATGCATCATCTGAAAGGACTGATCAATATGGTTTTTAAGACGTTCGACGAGTTGATTGCAAAACAGAAGGGACACCCCACCATGGCCCGGATGGCGGTGGCCGCCGCCGGGGACGAACATACCGTCGAAGCCGCCCTTATGGCCCGCAGGGAGGGTATTGCCCACCCCATTCTGGTGGGTAGCAAGGCGGCCATCGACCGTGCGCTCGCCCACCTGGGCGAGCATGTGGCCGACGAGGATATCTTTGACGTGCCCGATCCGGCGGAATCCGCCCGCTATGCCGTAGGTCTGGTCCGCCAGGGCAAGGCCGACTTTCTAATGAAGGGCAAGCTGGACACCTCGGTGCTGCTCAAAGCCGTGGTCAACAAGGATGAGGGGCTGGGCAAGGGCGGCGTTATGAGCCATTTTACCGCCTTTGAGTGCAGCGGCTATCACAAGCTGATCGTTCCGGTAGACGGCGGTATGGTCACCTATCCCTCGCTGGAGCAGAAAAAATGCATCATTGAGAACACCGTAGGCGCTCTGCGGACCATGGGCTACGACATGCCCAAGGTGGGCGTGCTGGCCTGTGTGGAAAAGCTCAACCCCAAGATGCCGGAGACGGTGGACGGCGATGCGCTCAAGCAGATGAATCAGCGCGGTGAGATCAGCGGCTGCATCGTGGAGGGCCCCATCTCCTATGACTGCGCCATGTCGAAGGAGATCGCCGACTTCAAGGGCTATCAGAGTCCCTGTGCCGGCGACTGCGACGTGCTGCTGGCCCCCAACATCCACGCAGGCAATATCATGGGCAAGATGCTCACCGTCACCTGCGGCGCCAAGATGGCCGGATTCATCGTGGGCGCCAAATGCCCCATCGTCATGACCAGCCGCGGCTCCTCCGCTCAGGAGAAATACCTGTCCATCGTCATCTCTGCCGCCGCGGCCCGCTGAGGAGGAAGCAACTATGGAAAAACTGCTGATCCTGAATCCCGGCTCCACCTCCACCAAGATCGCGGTGTTCGAGGACGAAACGCCCCTCTTTACCGAATCCATCACTCATACGCCCGAGGAGCTCGCTGCCTTCGACTGTGTGGCCGACCAGTATGAGTTCCGCCGGGACCTGGTCATCGCGACGCTGAAAAAGCACGGCGTGGCCCTGGAGTCCCTCACCGGCATCGTCTCCCGGGGCGGCCTGCTCCCCCCCATCGAGGCGGGCGCCTACGAGGTCAACGACGACATGGTATGGCAGCTCAAAAACAAGCCCCAAAACGAGCATGCCTCCAACGTAGGCGCCATGATCGCCCGCGCCCTGAGCAAGCAGTACGGCATACCCGCCTTCATCTATGACGGGATCACTGTGGATGAACTGCTGCCCATCAACAAGATCACCGGCCTGCCCGGCATGCGCCGAAAGGGCATGGGCCACAACCTGAACACCCGCGCCGCGGCCCTGCGCTACGCCCGGGAGAACGGAAAGGCCTATGCGGACGTCACCGTCATCGTGGCCCATTTGGGCGGCGGCATCTCCGTCAATCTCCATCACAACGGCAGGATCGAGGATTTTATCAACGACGAAGAGGGGCCCTTCTCCCCGGAGCGTGCCGGGGGGCTGCCCATGTTCGACGTGATCAAGCTGTGTTTTACGGGCGCGTATGACTATAAGAGCATGATGAAGCAGGTCAAGAGCCGCGGCGGCCTGATGGCCCACCTGGGCACGACCGACAGCCGCAAGGCGGAGGAGATGATCGCCGGTGGCGACGAGCATGCCAGGCTGGTCTACGACGCCATGGCGCTGAACGTCTGCAAAAACATCGGCAAGATCGCCCCCGGCGTGTGCGGCAAGGTGGACGCCATCCTGCTCACCGGCGGCATCGCCTACTCCAAGTATGTCACCGATTACATCACTGAGCACGTTTCCTTCCTCGCGCCCGTGGTCGTCTACCCCGGCGAGGACGAGATGCAGTCCCTGGCCCTGGGCGGCCTGCGGGTCCTCCGCGGCGAAGAAACCGCCAAGCGCTTCCATAAGTGCGAGAATTGAATCTCCCTTCCGCCAGAAAGAGGCTTTATCCCACAAAGGGATAAAGCCTCTTTCTGCATCGACCGGGGGGACGCTATTCCTGTACTGTGTATTTTCCGTTGATCAGGGCGACATAATACTCGATCGGGGCATCGCTGGCATCATAAACTTTGCTTTCACAGCGCAGCAGAGCGGTATGCTTTCGAATCTCCAGCTCCCGGATCTGCTCTTCCGTGTCCGCACAGCTGCATTCAAACGTCCGCACGGCATGATGCGGTATGATGCCGTACCTTTCCTCCAGTATCTGATACATGGAGGCATTGGTAAAGTGCTCCTGTTCGATCCCCTCGCAAATTTTGTAGGGCAGCCAGTCCTCCACAAACGTGTTGGCTTCGTCCCGGATATAGCGGATACGCCGCAGATAAAAGGCCCGCTCCCCCTCCTTCAGCTGAAGTGCTTCCCGCACCGGCTTTGGAGGGATCACCACAGCTTTTTCCAGAACCTTGGATGTCAGCGGGATCGTTCCGCCTTGGCTGGAGATCGCCGTAAACCCTTTTACACGGTCCTTGTAGCCCACCGTGTTGCTGAAATCCTTGACAAAGGTCCCCTTGGATTTTTCACGCACCACATAGCCGTTCCGGGCAAGATCCAAAATCGCCTGGCGCACAGTGGCCCGGCTCACATTATACTCCTCTACCAGCGACACCTCGGTCGGCAGCATGTCGCCCGGCTGCAATTCTCCCATCTTGATCCGGTTGAGGAGGATGGTATAGAGCTGATAATACAGCGGGATCGGAGAGTTTTTTTCTAATGTCGCCATCAGGCACCGCCTTCCCAAAAGAGCAATGGCACTGCCCATCTACAGACGAACCACGATGGGTACAGTAACAGTCTATTGTTATTTTATAATATTTGGAGAAAAATATCAACCTAAAATTATCCCTTACATATGTTCGTACTTATGGCGTCAGGATGCCTCCGTTGATCTCAAACGCCTGGCCTGTGATCCATCCGGACGCCCGGTCGGCCAGAAAGCTTACCGCACGCGCAATGTCGGCCGGCGTGCCCAGACGCTTGACGTGCATTTCCTTGAGCCAGATCTCCCGCTTTTCCTGCAGCGTCTCCCGGATCATATCGCTTTCCACGATCCCGGGACAGACCGCATTCACCGTCACGCCGTTTTCTGCGATCTCCTGCGACAGCGCCCGGGTAAATCCAAGCAGCCCCGCCTTGGAAGCACAGTAGTGTACATGCCTGCGTGAGCCACGCCGGGCGCTCATACTGGCGATATTGACGATCCTGCCGTATCCCTGTGCCACCATGCCGGGCACCAGACATTTGCAGGTACAAAACGCGCTCTTCAAATTAATCGCCAGCGTCTCGTCCCAGAGTTCCTCCGTCAGTGCGTCAAAGCGGCAGTGGGTCTGAATGCCCGCGTTATTGACCAGAACCGTCACCGTCCCGAACTGTTCCCGCACCGCGCGGCAATGTTCCTCCACCGCGGTAAAGCTGGATACGTCGCAGTGGCGGTAGTACAGCCGCCCTCCCGCAAACACCCGAAGAAACTCCGCCGCGCTGACGTCGTCCACATCGAAGAAAACCACGCGATAGCCATCCTTCAGCAGCGCTTCACAGCAGGCCCGGCCAATACTGCGGGCGCCGCCCGTTACCAAAGCCAGCATCTGTTCCATCATAATTCCCCCACACTATCGACCACATGGCGCAAATGGTCGGCATCCACGCCGCAGGCCCGCCCGATCTCCGCCGCCAGGCCGGTCTGGAAGGTCAAGAGCGCCAAACATTCCTCCACACTGCGAACCGCCGCTTCCAGCTTTACCGCCAGCGTCCCGGCGGGCGGCTCCGGCCCGCACCAGAGCACCCGGCAGCCATAAGACACCAGTTCTTCCGCGACGCGGCGGTCATAGGCCAGGGTCCGTACTCCCGGCACCGCTGTGACCAGACAGTCCCGGTCCGCCCAGGAGCGGGGTCCGTGACGGAATTCCAGCAGCCCCCAAACCTCGCTGAATTTCTGAGTGATCTCCCCGTTTTTCAGCATCAATTCCTTTAAAAGCGGCAGGTAAAAGGGCGCGCCCAGACAGATCATGCGGCGGATCTCCATCCCCGTCAGCGCGCTGCGGTAGATCGCTTCCGCCTGTTCGAGCGCGGCCCGCGCCAGGTCGGGCGTGCGGGGGGATACCTTCAGGCCGCAGCAGAGCGCCAGGCATAAAAGCTGCGCCGTGGAGGAATAGCTCTCCAGCACCAGCGCTTCCCGCGCAAACGGGATCACTCTGGAGCTGCCGCAAGCCAGATCCAGCGGCGAACCCGCCGTACACCCCAGGTAAAAGGTCGAAAAGCCCGCTTCCTGCGCCGCACGCTGAGCCAGCACGGTCTCCCTGGAAGCCCCGCTGCGGGAGAGAAATAAAAAAAACGCCCCCTGCTCCCTGATCCGGATTCCATCCTCCAACAGCTCTGCAGCCTCTACCGCCAACGCCCGTCTTCCCTGAACGCCGCAAAGGCCTGCCATTTGACTGCAGAGATAAAAGGAGGTCCCGCAGCCGCAGAAGACCAGAAGCGGGGCGCGGGTCAGCGCGGCTTCCTGCTTTTCCTCCATGACCCGCTTCAGGATCTGAGGGGTACGCAGCAATTCTTCCCGATAGTCCATAGTGCTCCTTTCAAAAATACCCGCTCCCGTCCGGCGGGACAGGAGCGGGTATGGGTCCGTTTGCCTCAGGCCTCAGGGTACAGCGTGGTCCAGGCGTCCTCAACCGTCATAATGGCGGGCGCGGAGAACCATGCGTTGGGATCGGTCTTCTCGATCAGAATGATGGGGGCATATGCCTCGCCGGGCACCTGGTTCCCGTTCGCGGCACTGACGGCCATCTCCACCGCCCCGGAACCAAGCCGGTCGGGGTACTGGCCCACTACCGCGGTCAGCGGAGAGTCCTCCTGCCGCATTTCCTCCAGCACGACCTGGTCGGCGTCGGTGCACACAACGAATATCTGGTCCTGGAGCCCCAGTTCCCGCACAGCCTGGGAGGCGCCGACGGCCGCCAGGCCCCAGGAGCAGTAGATGGCGTCGATATCACTGTTGCCCTGCAGGTAGGATTTGACTTCTTTGTAGTAGTTGTTTACCGCATCCTGTGTACCGATGGAGATGGTCTGCACCACATTCAGATCCGGGTAGTCCATGATGACCGCATCCAGCATGCGCAGGCGGATCTCCAGCGAGTGCCAACCCGGCGTATCCAGCGCCAGAATATTGCCCTTTCCGCCCAGCTTGTTGGTCACATACAGCGCCAGCTGCTCGCCGCCGTTGAAGTTGTCGCTGGTCAGGTTGCAGGTGGAGTATTCAGAGGTGATATCCACCGTAATACAGGGAATGCCAAGTTCGGCCATCTTCTGCATGACAGGCGCAAACGCGGGGCCCTCTCCGCCGCCGATGATCACGGCGTCCACATCCATGGTGAGGAAGTTTTCGATATCGGATACCTGCTTGTTGGAGTCGCCCTGGGCATTTGCAGTGATCAGCTCAGCGCCCAGCTCGGCGGCCTTGTCCTCTACGCCGGCCAGGATGCCGCGGTTAAAATCGTTGGTCAGATGCTGGGAGGACAGGGCGATCTTCAGCCCCGCTCCGCTGGTGGAGGCGCTGCTATCCGGCGCGGCGGAGGGCGTCTCGTCCGAGGCTGGCGCGGAAGGTGCGGCGGATGGGGCGGAATTGGCCGTGTCTCCTCCGCAGCCTGCGAACAGGCCGAGCATCAGGATAAGCGCGATTGCCAGTGCAAAATGCCGTTTCAGTTTCATTTCTGTTCTCCTTTCAATCCGTATGTATTTTCTTCCAACGATGGTTGCTGGCTTACCCGACCAGATCGTCCAGCGTGAGGCTGAGTCCCTCGACGGTCTCCCATTTGCGGATGTTCTTTTCCGGCCCCATGGGGGAATAGATAAACAGGAAAACGAATTCCCCTTCCCCCGTGTTGAGGAGCTTATGCGCTTCTCCGGCCGGGACATAGGTGATGTCGCCCCGCTGAAGCTCCACCTCGCTGCCGTCTTCCATGCGCATGATTCCCTGTCCCTTGAGGTAGATCATTACCTCTTCCTCCCCCGCATGGGTATGGAACTCGGATGCCTGTTCTTTGTTGTACACGCCGATCCCCACAGAGAGATTCTGCGCCCCTTCCTGGGCGTCCACCAGGATCAGGTTGTCCCGCACGTTGGGCGCCGCGGCCCGGTAGACGGGCAGCGCGCCGATGGACAGTTTCTTCACATTTTTACCTCCGTTCATAATTATGTTTATTCGTTTAAATGTATGTACATTTCAACGCAGCAAAAATTGTTTACACCATCAGCAAATGCGGATTGCTCGCGCCCAAACGCGTGGCCCCGATATCCAGAAGCTGCTCGGCAAACTCCCGGGTACGGATACCGCCGGATGCTTTGACCTGCAGGGAATCCCCCGCCTCCTGCACCATGAGCCTGACATCGTCCAGCGTCGCGCCGGCGGCGGCAAAGCCGGTAGAGGTCTTTACGAAGTCCGCGCCCGCCCGCTTGACGATGCGCACTCCTTCCCGCTTCTGCTCGTCCGTAAGGTAATAGTTCTCCAGAATTACTTTCGTCACCTTTCCGCCGGCGGCGGCCACGAAGCGCTTGAGCTCATCTTCCAGCTCGGCATACCGTCCGCTGCGCAGCCAGCCGATGTTGATCAGGATATCCGCCTCCGTGGCGCCCTTTGCAAAGGCGTCGATGGTCTCAAAGACCTTGGACTCCGTTGTAGAATAGCCGTTTGGAAAGCCGATCGGCGCGTCGATCCCCACGTCGCTTTCCGCCAGCAGCTCCTTGGCATAGGGGATCCAGGCACAGCCGATGGCCACCGTTTTGAAGTGGAACCGCCGTGCCGCTTCCAGGTGCTGGCGCATATCCTCCTGCGTCACGTTTGGCTTCAGCAGGGTCGCGTCAATGTAGCGGGCAAATTCCTCATTCGATCTCATAAGTCTGATCTCCTTATTTTAAAATTAGAGCTTGTTTCAATCCTGGGACCGGACTGCGTCTTTTAACAGGTCCGCGGCGATGGAAGGCGCTTTTTGCCGCTGGACCGCACAGCCTCACATCTTGCTTCCCCCGCCCGGCACCGCCGGGCGGGGATGATCCGAAACGAGTGCGCCGGCCTGGCTCCTCCCCTGCCGTGAAAACGCTCTTTTTCAGAAGCGCGCTCATTTCACGCAACTGCTGCCGGGCTTGCGTCGGAAAGTCTCCCCCTCCTTCAACCAGGGCCCAGGGCGCTCAGCGCAGCTTCCATGGGTTGGCCTTCTGCGTTTCGCTCCGTGTAAGGGGCGGCTGCCACATACTTTTGACCAGCCCGCGCTCCAGCAGGTCCAGTCCGTTCTCATACAGCGCCCGCCACCGGGCGTATTCCTCCAGATAGACGGCGTGGTTTCCAAGATCCGGTTCGTAGACGCGCTCCTGCCGTACCAGCGCCTTCACCGCTTCGTCCGTGCTGTGGTAGAGCCCCGCCCCCACGGCGGCGTAAATCGCCGCGCCGATCGCCGTTCCCTCCTTTTCCACTGGCGTGATCACGGGCTTTCCCAGCACGTCGCTGAGAATTTGACACCATACCGGGCTGTGGGCCGCTCCGCCCGAGAGTACGAGCTGCCGCGGCAGGTCCGTCCGTCCGGTGATCCGCCCCACGTTGGCATACTCTCCAAAGGCCTGATAGCAGGCGTTTTCCAGGATGGCCTTGAAAAATACGCCCCGATGGCTCTTTGCGGGATCCAGGATGTCCCACCCCAGGAAGGTGGGGGCGCACATCCGCCAGTTTTGTTGGTTGGCCACATCGGAAAACAAGACCTGCAGGCCATAGCTTCCGGCCGGTACATCCAGGGTGAGCCGGTCCAGCAGATAGTAGGGATCCAGTCCGCAGGCCCGTGCGGTCTCCTTCTCGTAGGCGCCGAACACGTCGCGGAACCAGCGAACGGTGAGTCCCACATAAAAGCCAACGCCCTCATAGATCCACTCGCCCCGTTCCGAGTGGCAGCTCAGGCGGGTCCGGTACTCCGGGTCGGTATGCGCCTCATCCGCGATGTGGCAGTCCAGCCAGTAGGTCCCCCCTACGATCGCCGAGGTCCCCACCCCCATCGCGCCAACGCCCACCAGGCCGGCCTGGGTATCGGCCACGCCCGCCGTTACCAGCGTACCAGGCGCAAACCCGGTCTGCTCGGCCACCGCCGCCCCTACCCGTCCAAGCACCGTTCCAGCATCCACCACTGGCGGGAAGATCTCCTTCGGAAGGCCGCAGCGCTGCATCAGCTCCTCCGACCACCGGCGGGTATGCAGATCCAACAGGAGCGTGGAGGAGGCGTTTCCCGGCTCCACAGCGATCTCGCCGCACAGCCGATAAACCACCCAATCCGAGACCAGCATAAATTTTCCCATCCGGTCAAACGCCTTGGGATCGTGACGCTTGATCCACATCAGCCGGGGCAGGCCGTGCAGGGTGGGCCAATCCCCTGCCCGGTCGAACACCTCCCGTTCCAGACCGGCTTCCCGCAGTTCTTCGCCGTCCATGCGGCTATCCATATTGAAGCAGCCGTAAAGCACTTCCTGGCCGCTCTGGTCCATACAGAATATCCCATGGCGAAACCCGGAGGCGGTCACCGCCACCACATCGGCAGGGTCTACCGACGCCAGCGCTTTCCGGGTGCATTCGCACACCAGGGGCCAATTAAGTCTGGAATCAAAGTCATAGGCCCCGGGGATCGTACTGTTCTGAGGCACGTACCAGTCGCGGGACGCCACGCCGATCTGCCGGCCGGTCTGCATATCAAACAGGATGCAGCGCACATTGGACGAGCCGCAGTCGATGGTGGCGATATACCGCCCGGCCATCTCAACTGCCTCCTCTGCGCTTTTGCCGGACCAGCGCCAACAGGAGGATGATGACCAGCAGCGTCCCCTTGCACACATTGAGGGCTGTAACCGGGATGCCGATCATGGACAGGCCGGTCTCAAAAGAGCGCAGAAAGAGGGCGCCGAATGCGGTCGCGTAAATAGATATTCTTCCCCCTACCAGCGTTTTGCCCAGCAAAACGACCAGCAGGGAATCCATCAGGAACGAGGAGCCGTGATCCGGGGACACATATGCCTGGGAGGCGCCCAATACCAGCCCCAGCACCGCGGCCAGCAAGCTGCACAGCACATAGGACAGCAGCGTAAAGGAACGGATCTTTACGCCGGAGAGCTCACTGGCAAATTGGTTGAGTCCGGTACCCCTCAGATAGCGGCCCGCCGGGGCATATTCGGTCGCCAGAACCAGTGCCGCCAGGAGCACCAGGAAGAGGACCAGCGGCATGGGGAACGGTCCCAGACTGCCGGAACCCAGGAACTTATAGGTCGCGGGAAACCCATAGGAGATGGACATGCCCCCCTCACTAAATAAATACTGGAGCCCCTGGGCCAGGAACATTGTGCCCAGCGTGGCCACGAAGGGCGCGATGCCCAGGCGGGAGATGCAGATGCCGTTGATCAGCCCGAAGGCCAGAGCGATTCCAAGAGCGATCAGAATCCCTACCGCCAGAGGCAGCTCATCGAACACTACAGGCCACATGCCCGCCAGTGTCGATACGCCGGCCACCGCACCCACCGACATATCCACGCCGCCCGTCATCATCACTAGCGTCATTCCGCTGGAGATAATCCCCAGCATGGCGGCCTGGATCAGGATGGAGCGAAAGTTGGTCAGAGTCAGGTAATTGGGCTTGAGCAGCGTGAAGATCAGTACCATGGCCAGGTAGATCAGCAGGGTGCCAAGCTGCTTCAACCGGCCCAGCCGTCCTTTTATCAGGTCTGTTTTCATCCCGCTCCCCCCTATCTCAAGTCTTCCTGAAGCATCACGCTGCGGTTGCTGACCGAGAGGATGGCGGCAAACAGCAGTACGATGCCCTGCGCGATGAGCGTATAGTAAAACTCCATGCTGAGCAGCGTGAACGCCGTGGAAATGGAGGTGAGCATCAAAGCCCCCACCAGAATACCGGGGATATTGGCCCGCTTCGTCCCCAAGATCGTTTTGGCGATGTACGTCACGGCCAGTACCGGCAGCAGCAGCCGTTGACCGGAATAGATGATCGAACCGCTGGAGCGCAGTGCGTTGAGCATCCCGCCCAGTGCGTAGAACACCCCCGCCAGCACAAACATGACCAGTTTGATCCGCTTGACCGAGATCCCCGCAAACTTTGCCGCGTCCTGGGACAGCCCGACCGCCTGGATGTGCAGCCCCAGCTTGGTTTGATGCATCACCAGGTAGACCGCCGCGAAGAGCACCAGGGTCAGAATCACCATCACCGGCACCGGCCCCACCGAGGCGGTGACCACCTTGACCACCGGGTGATCCCGTACCCACAGGCTGCTGCCGCCGCAGTACGCATACTCCAGACCCTGGGTCAGGAACATAATCGAGATGGTCGTAATAAAGGAGCTCAGTCCCGCGCAGGCCACCAAAATCCCGTTGAGCAGTCCGAACAGCGCCCCCGCGCCGATGCTGACCGCCGCCGCCAGCAGCGGACTGCTGCCGTTTGCAATAAAGCCGCAGAACAGGGAGGCGGAAAGCCCCACGATACCGCCCAGCGAGAGATCGCTCTCACCGCTCATGTTGACGAAGGTCACGCCCAGGGCGATAATCAGCGTCGGCGCACTCTGTGTAAGAATATTGATCAGATTGGTCCCCGTCCGGAAGCTGCCCGACAGCAGGCAAAACACGGCGATCAGGACCGCAAAGGTAAGCAGCGAGCCCCACACATCAAAGAACTTTGCCAGCGTCATGCCGGTCCTGTCCGCTCTCTTTTTATCCATGCTCCCGTCCCCCCATCGTCAGGTATACGATCTCCTCCCGGTTGGCCTGACAGGACACCTGCCGCGATACGACCCGTCCATTGAAAAGGATCACCATACGGTCGCTGATGGAAATCGCCTCGTCGATTTCGGATGACGCCACCACGACGGCCTTTCCCTGACCCGCGAGTTCATGGATCAGGGCGTAGATCTCACTTTTGCCCCGTACGTCGATCCCAACCGTGGGTTCATCGAAGAAATAGATGCCGGAGTCCCCTACCAGCCATTTGGCCACGACTACCTTTTGGATGTTTCCGCCGGAGAGCGTTTTGACGGGGACCTCGGTCCCGGGCGTTTTTACCTGAAGCTTGGCGCAGAACTCCTCTACGGACGCCCGCTCCCGCTTCTGCCGGATCAGGCCCAGCCTTCCGGTGAATCTGCGCAGAAAGGCGATCGTCGTGTTCTCCCGCACGGTAAAATCCGGGACGATCCCGTTTCTCCGCCGGTCTTCCGGGATCAGGCAGATCCCATGCCTTTTGGCCGACCGGGGGCCGGTAAGCCGGATCTCCTTTCCATCGAGGGTGACGGTCCCCGCATCCGTCCCCCGTATGCCCATGATGGCCTCGATGATCTCCGTCTTGCGGGAACCGACCGCTCCGGTAAGCGCCAGGATCTCTCCCGGCCTTACCGCAAAGGACACGTCTTCGATCAGTCCGCGCACGCTGAGATGCTCTACCTTCAGCACAGGCTCCTTGCCTTCCAGCGCGGGGTCCATCGGCCGATGCTCCCCGCTTCCCTGTACCACGCCCACCATTTTATAGACGAGTTCTTCCTGTGTGATTTCTCCCAGCGGCCAGGTGCCGGTGTAGACGCCGTCCCGCAGTATCGTGACATGGTCACAAATTTTGAACAGCTCCTCCAGCCGATGGGATATGTAGATGATCGTGATCTCCCGCTCCGCCTTGCACCGCCGGATGGCGTCGAAAAGCGCATCGGTCTCGGAGGCGCTCAGGCGGCTGGTCGGCTCATCCAGAACCAGTATCTTGGGGTTGCGGTACAGGGCACGGACGATACAGACGATCTGCTGTTTGGCCACGGACAGCTCGGAAATCTGGGCTGAGGAGTCCACAACGCCGGGCATGAACCCATCCAGCGCCTTCTGCGCCTCGCTGGTCATCCTTGTCCAGTCGATCAGGCCGGCTTTGCTGCGGGGCTCGATCCCGATCATGATATTCTGCGCCACAGTAAAACCGGGTACCAGCTCCAGCTCCTGGAAAATAAAGTCGATCCCATAATCACGGATATTGCCTGCCGTAGACTTGGACAGGCTCTGTCCATGGAGCAGGATATCGCCGGAGGTCTGTTGGTAGACCCGAGCCAGAATCTTGATCAGTGTGGACTTTCCGGCGCCGTTGGCTCCCATCAGTGCATGGATCTCTCCCTGGCCGATCGAAAAGGATACGTCGCTCAGGGCTTTTACGCCCGGAAACTCCATACCGATATTTTGAAACTCCAGGCACGCTTTTTCCGAACTCACGATGAACCTCCTCTTCTATTATCTGACCCAGTCGAGCGACCGCTTGACCGCTTCCCTCCAGCCTGCAAGCAATTTCTCCCGCGCCGCCGGGTCAATATCCGGCTCGAAGGCTCGATCCAATACCCACAAGCTCCGAATCTGTTCCTTATCCTGCCACAGCCCGGACGCCAACCCCGCCAGATATACCGCCCCCATGGGCGTTCGATCGGTGTTGGCGGGCCGCTCGATCCGGCAGCCCAGGATATCCGCGAAGCTCTGCAGGACAAAATCACTTTTGGCCACACCGCCATCCACGCGCAGCGTGTGGATTTTCAGTCCGAAACGCTGTTTCAGCGTATCCATCACATCGTTGGTCTGCAGAGCAATGGACTCGATTGCCGCCCGGCAGATATGGCGCTTATCATGGAACCTGGACAGGCCGATGATCAAAGCCCTGGCTCCCGAATTCCAATGGGGAGCGCCCAGTCCCTGAAACGCGGGCACAAAATAGACCCCGCCCGAATCCTCCACCTGCATGGCCAGCGCATCGATTTCTTTGGGACTGTCCGCGATCCCCAACTGATCGGTGAGCCATTCATTGATGGAGCCTGCTACATAAACGCCGCCCTCCAGCTCATACGTCAGCTCTCCGGACCGGTTTGCCGCGATAGCGGGAAGAATGCCGTTGGCCGGCGGTTCGTAGCGGCCCGTATAGGTCACCAGATTGAGACAGGTGCCGATGGTGCACTTGGCCTCCCCCCGCCGGAAACACGTCTGTCCAAACAGGGCGCTCATCTGGTCCCCGATTGAGGCCATGACCGGCAGCGGTTTTTGGAACGCTTCCCGCGGCTCTACCGCAAGGCCGAAGCAGGCGTCACAGGGCCGCACTTCGGGCAGCATCTGTGGCGGGATCCCCATTTTTTCCATGAGAGCGTCGTCCCACTGGTTTTTGCGTACGTCAAACAGGAGGGTCCGTCCCGCGTTGGCCGAATCCGTCAGATGCTCCCGTCCTCCGGTCAGCTTCCACAAAATCCAGGTGTTGATATTGCCGAAACAGATCTCTCCCCGTTCCGCCCGCGCACGCAGGCCGGGATCCTGTTCCAGCGCCCAGGCGATTTTGCTGGCGGAATAGTAGGCGTTGTTCATCAGGCCGCTTTTTTCCGAGATCTCGTCGGCAAACGGCTCCCACCGCTTTACGATCTCCCCGCTGCGCACACATTGCCAGCTGATGGCGGGCGTCAGCGCCCTTCCGGTCGCCCGCTCCCAGAGGATGGTGGTTTCACGCTGATTGGTGATGCCGATCGCACGGATCTGTGCAAAATCAAATGCTGCCGCCGCCTCCAGCAGCCCATCCCGGACCGAAGCCCAAATCTCTTCCGGATCGTGCTCCAGCCAGCCTTCGTGGGGATAGTAGCTGTTGATCTTTCGATAGGCGCTGCACACCACCGCTCCGTTCCGGTCCACCACGATGACCTTCGAACCGGTCGAGCCCTGGTCAATCCCCAGGATATAGTCCCCATCCATAGTCGTGCCCCCTTCGTCCAAGTGCTTTAATGTACGTACATTCTATCTTTTGGACATATAATATCACAGTCGCCCTTTGTTTGCAAGTATCTTTTTTATATATTTTAACCAAAGCTGGCATATTCCTTGCTTACTTGTCCACTGCGGTTAGTCCTGTGCCAGGACGCAGCGCTGCAGCGGGCCTGCAGGTCCGTCCGCTGGCCCCCGCAGGCCCAACTGCAGGTACAGTCCCGGCTCGCATCACAAAAGGCAGCCCCGGCGGTATCGAACCGCCGGGGCTGCCTCAGTGTGCCGAAAATAACGCCTTCTTCGATGGCATGTGCGCCTGCGAAAGCTCAAAACGGACCGCCGTTGGCGGCTTGTCGCCTTACGCGGTCTGCAGGGGCCGCCGTTTTTAAGGCCGCCTCAGGATGCGCCGGACACCCGGAATTGGGCCAGACGGGTCAGTTCGTTGACCAGCAGGGGGACCGCCGGGTTCTGGGTCGCCTTACGCCAGACCAGGATCACCTCATGGCTGGAGTCCAGCGTGATATACCGGAACGCGTCATTGGTCACCTCGCGCGCCCAGCCGTCCATGACGGCCACCCCCATGCCGTTTTGCACCCACAGGACCATGGACTCGATGGTCGGAACGATCTGGAGCTTTGGGATGAAGCCGTATTGCGCGCAATACTCCCGCACCAGCGCGCAGGTTCGGTTGGCGTCGTCGTCCACTACCACCACAAAGGTCTCGTCCCGAAAATCCGCCGGTTTGGGGCTGGCCAGCGCCGCCTGGGGGCTGCGTGCGGAGTAGAGGATGATGCGCGGGATTTCCGTCAGCCGCTGCACCGCCAGGGCCGGGTTCTTCTCCGCGGCATGGTCGATGGTCATGACCACATCCAACCGTTCTGCCTTGAGGGCCTCGATCAGCGCCAGGAAATCCCGGCTCTCCATAGTCAGGCCCACATTGGGGTAGGAGGATCGAAAGCGCTGAATGAGTTCCGGAAAAAAGCCGGATACGTCCCAGCCGGAGGGACACCCCACCGCCACCACTCCAGCCTGGGCATTGTTGGCCTGGCGCGCCTGCTCCACCGTAGCGGAGAACGCCTCCCGGCAGCGGGTGAAATAATTATAAAACAAGATCCCCGCCGCCGTCAGGCTGGTCTTTTTGCTGGTACGGTCAAACAGGGTAAAGCCGAGTTCGGCCTCCAGGGAGGAAATCTGCCGGCTGATGGCAGGCTGCGTCACATAGAGCTCCTGGGCCGTACGCGTAAAGCTCCGGTTGCGGGCCACCGCCAGAAAATATTCGATTTGCAGCTGATTCAAGACGCTTCCTCCCCTCCTGTACCTGTCAGGCCGGATGCCGCATGTATCCTCCAAACCGCAAGGCAGGTCGTTTCTTCCTCCGTATTATAACAGAAAACGCTCCGTTGGCAAACCCCTCCGTTTCCCATCAGCTTCCCAGCGCAAGGTTCTGCCGCCGGACCGCCGCGGCCCGGCTTGCGCGGTCATGGGCGCAGAGCTCATGGACCAGATAGTCCGGTGCGATTCGTTCCACCAGTCCCCGAACCGCCCCATCGGTCCAGGGCCGGTGGGTATCAATATTCAAAATATGGCGGTAGCTGGCCGCAAACCGCTCCAGATAGTCCTCCGGCAGAGGCGGCAGCGCGCCTGTGTGGGCACGGACATAGGGACCGCTGAGGGACTGATGCAGATGGACGCCCTTGATATACCGGCACAGCGTTCCGTGGGCGTCCAGCATACGGTGGATATAGGCCGCCCCCTCCGCCTGGGTACGCAGGTTCCGGTCCGTGTTCATCAGGTGTCCCGTATCCAACAGGATCCCTTTGCGCGCAAAGTGGATCTTCTCCAGCAGGCTACCGGTCAGGGCCGGGTCTGTGAAGGTGAATCCGGGCCACCACTGGTTTTCCACCAGGAACTGAAAAGGCCAGTCCCGGCCGTCCAGCAGCCGGTTGGCAAGCTCCGCCGCCGCGTCGATCACCGCCGCGTGGCTGTGTTCCCAGCGGTAGGTATATCCCTCCTCGATGGATACGTCGGACACATGGAAGACCACATACCGCGCCCCCCACGCCAACGCCCGCTTCAAATCCGCCCGATAAAGGTCCAGCAGAGTCTGCTCCCCCTCCGCCCCGCCGTAAAACGCCCTCCAGACCGGCTCAGAGCCGAATTTCCGCATCAGCGCCGCCCGGTCCCCCCGCCAGAAGTCCAGCCAGTCCGGATAAAAGGTCAGATGATACCCGAAGCGCAGTCCTTCCGGAATGCTCCAGGGCGGCTCCACGCCGCCCCATACGCCCTCCAGGCCGTCACAGCCGCAGGCTGCGACCGCCGCGGGCAATTCCGCCGCGTACTCCTCCAGTACATCCGCCGCCAACGGGAGGCTCATGAGCGTATACACATCAGTTGCCCGACGGGAAGAACGGCGCCAGCGCGGCCGCCACGCCGCTGACCGGCATGGTCTGCAAAACGATGCGTCCCGGCCCGGTGACCACGGTGTTGAACAGGCCCTCGCCGCCGAACAGCGCGTTCTTTACCCCCTTGACAGACTGGATCTCAATGGAACAGGCGGCGTCCATCATGGCCAGGTTTCCGGTATCCACCACCATCTGCTGACCGGCCCGGAGCTCGTACTCCACCGCGTATCCGTCTACCTCCAGAAAGGCCGTGCCACGGCCTGAAAGTTTCTGCATGATGAAGCCCTCGCCGCCGAAGAAGCCGGCGCCCAGCTTTTTCTGGAAAAAAACCGAAAGCTCCACCCCCGGCTCTGCGGCCAAAAAACCGCTCTTCTGCACGACCACAGGGTGCTCCGGAGTGATCTCCACCGCCCGGATCGAGCCGGGAAAACTGGAGCCGAAGGCGATCATGCCGTCCCCCTGGGCAGTATAAGTATTCAAAAAGATCGACTCCCCGGAGAACATGCGCCCAAAAGCCTTGCCCAGCCCGCCCGCCGAGGTCTGCATCTGCAGATTGGGGCTCATCCATACCATGGAACCGCGCTCCGTAATCATAGATTCTCCCCCCGCCAGATGGCAGATCACCACAGGCATGGGCTCGCCGACGATCTCATAGTTCATATCGAATGCCTCCTGTTCAAATGCCGCCCGGTCTTCTCCGGACAGTCTCCTGATCCCATGGACCGGGAAGGAAAACGGGCGCCCCCCTCCCGGTCTCCTTCCTGCATTCTAACACAGGCCCCGCTCCGCCGCAAGGGCTTTACAGGAGGGCGGCTGTTATGGTATCATGATACAAAACGGAAGCAAAGGAGCCGATTTTCATGCAGTTTACCCACGAGCAGGCCTGGGACCTGCTGAAGGAATACAACCAGGAGCCGTTTCATCTCCGCCACGCCCTGACGGTCGAGGCCGTAATGGGCTGGTTTGCCGATGCGCTGGGCTATGGAGAACAGGCGGAGTTTTGGCGTCAGGTCGGCCTGCTTCATGACCTGGATTTTGAACAGTGGCCCGACGCGCATTGCGTCAAGGTCCGGGAACTGTTGGAGGCTCGCGGCGCGGACGCCGCGCTGATCCACGCCGTCGTCAGCCACGGCTGGGGCATGACCGGGGCGGATGCCAAGCCGGAGCACCCAATGGAACAGGTCCTTTTCGCTGTGGACGAGCTCACCGGCCTCATCGGGGCCGCCGCCCTCATGCGCCCCTCCAAAAGCGTACAGGATATGGAACTCTCCAGCCTGAAGAAGAAATATAAGGACAAAAAATTTGCCGCCGGCTGTTCCCGCCAGACCATCGCCCAGGGGGCGGAAGCGCTGGGTTGGGAGCTGCCGGAACTGCTGGAGCGGACGCTTCAGGCCATGAAGGCCTGCGAGGCCGATATCGAGGCCAAGTGTGCATCACTGTAAAACCATCACGGCCCCCGGAGCACGCAGCGCGTGCTCCGGGGGCCTTCTTATTTCTCCACAGTCTGCCTGCGCCGCTTTTTCCGGTGCAGACACAGCAGCATCCCAACGCTCACAGCCGCCAGGACTGCGGCCGCGGCGATGGCGATTTTTCCCCCCGCCCCGCCGTAGCTCACGGAAACGGTCACGGCCGATCCCGCCGCCTGAAATTGAAGATAGGCGCCGAAGTAGGAATACGCCGTATCCTGCCACACACCGTCCTCCAGCACACGGACGGCGCTCACCCGCTCGCCGGGACGCGGCAGATAGCGCACGGTATGTACTGCCGCGCCATCCGCCGGGATGGTCAGCGCCCAGGTCTCACCGGCATCCTCCTCGGTCCCGCTCCGGACGGCGGAGAGGACGTCTTCCCCGGTAAAGCTGCCCTCCACCAGAAACACGCTGCCCCCTGACTCCCGCTGCCGGCCGCCGGCCAGAGCGGTTACGCATGGGGTATAGACCGCCTCCACCGTCTCGTCGAAGGTAAGCTGATCAAACTCGGTCCGGCTCCAGGCGGCAGAATAACCTTCCTTGGGCGGGACATCCGGAACCTCCTCCGCGGACAGCGAGCCTCCATAGTCGAATGCCACCCTTCCAACCGGCGCGCCGTCCGCCCAAAAACACAGCGAGAAGGTTCCGAACTCCGCCGGAGCTCCCTCCAGAGACAGCAGCGTATCATAGTCTACCGGCTCGGCCCGTCCGGAGTAGCTGAACCGGTCCAGGCCCGCCAGCGTATCCGATACGAACAGGTTGCCGGAAAAGGTCCCGTCCACGCTGCCGGAGATGGCCCCGGCAAACTGCACGGCATCCTCGATCCGTACCAGCGCGCGGCAGTCGGTGACCACACTCCCCGCGCCCACGATCCCGCCGGTATAGCGCCCGCCCGACAGCAGGCACTTGGCCCAGCAGCGCCGGATGGCGGAGGCGGACTGCCCGGCGATACCGCCCAGATAGCTGCCGCTGCCGGAAGAAATGGAACCGTAGCCCTCGCTGTCCACCACGACGCCCAGGGACATGAGCCCCACGATCCCGCCGGCACAATCCTTTTTCACCTCCACCGCGCCCCGGTTGACGCAGTGCTGCACCACCGCCTTGGCCTCATAGCGGGCGTTGAGAATACTGCCGCCATCGGCGGTCAGATCGTCTTCCGGATCGAAATCGTACTCCACCGCCATAGCGCCTACGATCCCGCCCACGTTGCGGTCCCCGGCCACTGCGCCATAATTGACGCAGCCGGCCGCCTTTCCGCTGGCCGCGGCGCTCCAGTCTTCCTCCGAGGTGCCTGCAAAGCGGTCCGCCGACGAGATAGCTCCACTGCCGCGCAGCAGATCCAAAAAGCGCTCCATCACCACCAGGAATTGCCCGTTGACGGCCTGAAGGTCCTCCGTCAGCGTTCCCGCCGCGGCATGCACCGCGCCGCTGAGTCCATCCATTTCTTCCGATAGGCCCTCCATGGCCGCGTACAGGGCGTTTCCGGATGCACGCATCCCGTCGCTCAACGGCGCAAACTGGATCACACGCTCCTGAGACAAGTCCCGGAACAGGCGGTACCCGTCCCCCACCAGCCTTGTCGCGGATGCGGCCGCGTCCGCAAAGGCCCCTGCCGCGTCTGCCAGGGTCTGTACCGCCTCCTCCAGCCGTCCTGCGGCCAGACAGCCGTCTGCCAGCGTATCCCGCAGATGACCGGCGGCGGCCTCCGTGCGGTCCGCCGCCCGGCTCATCTGTAAAACAGCCGAAACCACATGATCCAGGGCATCGGACAGGCTCCGGGTATCCAGATTCACATTGTCCAGCACGGCGCGCACCCCCCGGGCCACGCTATGCAGGCCGTCGACGGCGGCTTGCAGCGCGGCGGCCAGTTCGTCCCAAGCAGGCTGAAGCGCATCCAGCCGCTCCAGCAGTTCCTTCCAGTCCTCCGTCGGCGCCAAGCCATCTCCGATCTGGCCCAAGGCCCGTCCCATGGCCTCCAGCGCCGTCCCCAGCTCGTCGATTCCCTGCGCCGCCTGCGCCAAGCCCTGACGGAGCGCGCTCTCGTCCTCCACCGTCAAGGCGTTCCCCGCCAACGCCAGCGCAGTCTCGATCTGCTCCAGGGCGGCCTTTGCGCTCTGGCTGGCGGCATCCAGATCATCCGCCGCAAGCTGCAGATCCCCAAGTCCATCGCCGCCAAGCGCGATCACCGGGACCAGCTGCTCCAGCGTCCGCTGCAGAAATTCGATTCCGCCGTCCACCTGCCCGGATACGTCCTCCAGCTGCTCCAGCAGCGGTACGGTCCGCTCCAGGGTATCGGCCAGCAGCTGGGAAAAGCGATTGATCTCCGTCAAATTTTCATCCGACCAATCCGCCGCCCCCTCCGCCAGTCCTTTGGTCTGTGCAAGCGCGGAATCGGTATAACCGGAGATCTGTTCAAACCGGCCGGAGATGGTATCGGAGCTTTCGTCCATATCCCGCAGGGCCCGGTCCACCATGGCGTTCAGGCCGTTCAACTCCTCCTCCAGGCGCGAAAGTCCGTCCTCGTCGGCCACAAGGATGATATCCGGCTCCATCTGCCCTGCAATGCCGCCCACTTCTTTACGGCCGTTCACCCGGCCGTGGTTGATGCAGCCGCTGAGATACCCGCTGGAGCACCCCACCACGCCTCCTACGTTGTAGCCTACGTGGGGATAGCCCACACTGCCGTAATTGGAATCACTCAGCAGCAGGCCGGAGGAATATCCGGCGATGCCGCCGGTATCGGTGGCGCTGTCCACCAGTTCCGTGGTATCCGTGTCGGTGATCGCTGTGACCAGATCGCTCTCCAGCTCCGACAGGCCGCTCTGCCCGTCGGCGGCCAGCGTGTTCACACTGGCACGGTTGGTACAGCTGGAAATGCTCCCCGCATTTTTCCCGGCGATGCCGCCAGTATAGTGCTCTCCCCGGATGCTTCCTGATACGGTACAGGATCGGATGCTCCCGGACGCCTCATTCTTCCCCGCGATCCCGCCCACGGTACCGTCCCCGGACACTGCCCCGTAAAAGGTGCAGTTCAGCAGCTTTCCGCAGTTGATCCCGGCGATCCCTCCCACCTGCGTCTGCGCCCCGGACGGACAGACGCTGCCCGCCACGATCAGATTGCGGATCAGTCCGGTCTCCGCCACGATGCAGAACAGTCCGGTAATGGAATCTTCCGCTCCGATCCGCAGGCCGCTGATGGTATGGCCCTGTCCCTCAAAGGTGCCGCTGAAAATCGGGATCGGCTCAAATTTCATCCCGCTCAGATCCAGGTCGCAGCGCAGCCGTACGATTTTCCCCTCCGACCAGGTGTCCAGCGCACACTGTTCGGCAAGCTGCGCCAAATCCTGCGCAGAACGAATCTCGATCTCATTTTCCGCCGCCCGCGCCGCGGCCGCAGGCGCAGCCGGTCCCACGCACAGCACAGCCGCCAGCAGCAGGGCAAATATCCGTTCAAGTTTCTTCATGGCGGTCCTCCGTTCCCTCTGTGACCTCTCCGGGCAGAACGTTGACGTTCACGTCGCCCTTTACCCGGGCGTGGACGACGCCCACAATCTCGCCGGAAATCGTACCCCGAACCAGGCCGTCCAGCCGCACGCTCCCGCTGGCGCTGCGGGACTGGAGGGGAAGGCTCACGCTGAAGGAGGTCTTCTCGATGACCCTGTCCCCCAGCAGCAGGATCTGCGGCAGCACCAGCATCACCAGGAAAATCGAGATAAAGGTGCCCCGGCCCAGACACTGTCCGATGCCCGCGATGGCAGCCTCGGAAGTCAGCCGGCCGATCAGCGTGCCGGCGATGGCCAGCATCAGCCCCGAGGTGATGATGGTGGGAAACGCCAGATTCATCGTCTCAATGATGGCGTCCCGGTGGTTCATGGTCCGCTTGAGCTCCCCAAACCGGCTGGAGATGACAATGGCGTAGTCGATATTGGCGCCCATCTGGATGGAACTGACGATCAGGTAGCAGATGAAAAACAGAGGCCTCCCCGTCAGGGCTGGCACGGCAAAATTGAGCCAGATGCTGCCCTGGATGACCAGCACCAGCAGGATGGGCTGACCCACCGATTTAAAGGTGAACAGCAGCACCATCAGCACGATGAGGATGGACACCACCCCCACCACGGAATTGTCCCGCTCGAAGGTCTTGCACAGATCGTATTGACTGGTGGACTCGCCCACCACGTAGACCGTGCCGTCGTAATACGTTCCGGCGAGCGCATGCAGCTCGTCCAGGAAGGCGAAGGTCTCCGCGCCCTCTTCCGGTAAATTCAGATAGACCAGCATGCGGCTGTAGTCCTCGCCCTGCAATTGGAGACGGGCGTTGTTCATCTGTTCATAGGCCTCTTCCAGGGTGCCGCGCAAATCGGCCTCCAGGGTGATATAGCCCTGATCCACCTCATCATAGAGGAAGCAAACCATATCGATGAGGGGAACACTGTAGGAGGCGAGCCCGTTGACAATCTTGGCATAGTCTGCGTCGCTGGCGGCATAGGCGGCGTAGAGCAGCTGGGCCGCCTCATAGTCCAGGTCCAGCAGTTCGGAAAACTGCCGGGGGGTAAGCCGGTCGGTGAGCCTATAACCGTCCATGGCTTCCACATTGGCAAGCCCCAGGGCGGAGTCCACCTCTTCCCGGTCCTCCAGCGCGCGCAGCAGCTGCCCCTCCGCCTCGTAATTGCCGGCCGGGACCACCAGCGCCACCATATTGCTGCCGCCGAAGTTGTCCTCGATCATCTGCTGGGCGATCTGGGTGTCGTTCTGGATGGGGGTCGTCAAGGTACTGTAGCCATAGACGTAGGGGCAGTCGCCCGCGATCACCGCCGCCGCGATCACCGCGGCCAGAAAGACCGGCGGGACGATCTTCCGCGTAGCATAGGCCAGCTTTCCGACAAAGGGGATCTTGGGTACGAACACCCGGTGGCCCGTGCGGTCCATCAGACCGCTGAAGAGCATCAGCAGGCCCGGCATCAGCAGGAAGACCGTCAGCAGGCTGATCACGATGGCCTTGATAAGCACGATCCCCAGATCCGGCCCGAGCTTGAACTGCATCAGCGTCATGGCAAACAGCCCGCCAATGGTGGTCAGGCTGCTGGCCGAGAGCTCCGGGATGGCCTTGCTCAGCGCCACGATCACCGCCTCGCGGGCCGGCAGCACCTCGTGCTCCTCCCGGTAGCGGTGGCAGAAAATAATGGCGTAATCCACCGACAGGGCCAATTGCAGCACGATGGTGACCGAGTTTGAAACGAAGGAGATGGTCCCCAAAAAGAAGTTTGTGCCCATCTGGATCACCGCCGCACTGACAAACGTAAGCAGCAGGACCGGGACCTCTGCATAGGTCTCTGAGGTAAACAGCAATACCGCCACCACGATTATGGCCACGTATACGATGATGACGCTCATCTCGTCCGCGATGGTCTCGGAGGCCGTATTGCCCAGGCTGGTGGAGAGGTAGGCGTCATAGCCCGAGAGGACGCCTTTCACCTGCTCCAGCGCATCCAGGCAGCGCATATCCGCTTCATCCCAGTCCAAGGTGATCTCGAAGAGCGCGGAAACATTATGGTAGTGCTCCTGCGTATCGTCAAAGGCTACGGCGGATACGCCCTCGACCGCCTCCAGGCGCTGGGCCAGCGCCTGCGCCTGCGCATAGGAGAGGTTGGCCGCCATGACCTTAGCGGTACCGAAGGTGGTAAACTCGCGCTCCATCACGCTCAGCCCCTGACGGGTCTCAGTCGTGTCCGGCAGAAACGCCGAAATGGAATTTTCCACGCCGACCCAGCCGCGGGAGACCGCCGAAAAGGCGATCGCCAGCGCAAACAGCAGGAAGAATAAATTCCGCTTGTCCACGATAAAGGCGCAGATCTTCATCATGGCCTTGTTCTCCGTGGCGTTCCGATGTTCTCCGCTCATACCGTTTCCGCCACGCCAACCACATCGATCCCGCCGACCCGGCAGTCCATCCGGAACCGGATCCCCGTTTCACTGAGCGTACCCTCCGCGTGATAATGCAGCTCAGACATCAGCGTGACCAGTACGCCCGAAAAAGAAACCGCGCCATCCTTATAGCGTCCATCCACAAAGGGACTGCACCGCTCCAGCAGATTGATGGCTCCGCTGAGGGCCCCGTTGTGCAGTTCCACCGCCATGGAGCCCCGGCGTACCCCCAGTGGAACGGCTGCTTCAATTTTGTAATGATAGGTCCCGTTTTCCATATCGTGAGCCTCCTTTTGACCCGTATACTCTACGCGTTCCGCTTCGGGGATAAAACGGGCAATGTGGATACCGTTGACTAATTTCAGACAGCAGCGGGGTATTTGCCTGGAAAAGGATCAATACAACGCGTCCACTTGACCTTTTTCTCAGACACTTGTATCATAGATCCATGGAAACCATACGCAGGAGGTGCTTCCATGACACATGCGGAACAGGCCAATCGGACCAAGGCTCAGCTTGCCGCCGCACTGAAGCAGAAGCTTCAGACCAAAGTCATCTCTAAGATCACCGTGAGCGAGCTGATCAAGGCGTGCAATATCAACCGCAACACCTTCTACTATCATTTCGAGAGCGTCTATGACCTTTTGAAGTGGATGCTGGAACAGGAGGCCATCCAGGTAGTCAAGCATTTCGACCTGCTGGTGGACTATGAGGAGGCCATTTCCTTCGTCATGGATTACGTGGAGGAAAACGAACATATCCTCAAATGTACCTGCGACGCGGTGGGGCGGGACGAGCTGAACCGCTTTTTTGCCGCTGATTTCCGGGACGTGATGCGCTCCCTCCTGGATCGGGTCGAGCAGGAGCTTGGCGTGCATGCCGAGCCAGCCTTTAAGGAATTCCTCTGCGCCTTTTACACCGAGGCCCTTGCCGGCATGCTTCTTGACTGGCTGCGCAACCGGGAACTGCGGGACCGTGCGAATACCGCCCGCTACCTGGTGCAGGTGCTGCGCTGTTCGCTCCCCGGCCTGCTTTCCTCCTCTGCGGGCGCCCCCGCACCCCCAGCCGCAAAAAACGCGCCGGGTCTCGGTTTGAACCGAACCAGTAAAAACGGACAATAGACAAAACGCCCCCTAATGAAGGAAAATGAAAGTACTACATTAGGGGGTATTATTATGGCAAGGAAGTATCAGCACACCCAGGAATTACTGCCTAAAATCAAAGAAATGCTTG
>NZ_JALFGV010000134.1:0-32425 GCF_022777125.1 Lawsonibacter sp. | reverse complement strand
AAGACGATATGATATTTACATTCCCACTTCGTGTGTGCTAAACTTGATACATCAAGTTTCATCCGGACTTGATTCCTCCTTTGGTTTTTTGTGGCGGTTGGCAGACCTCTGCTATTATACCAAAGGAGGATTTTTTCCTGGCATAGCTAAAGCTTTTTGGAACCACCGGCACAGCCGGTGGTTTTCTCTTTACAAACAGGCCGGAGCGGCCGATTGGCCGCTCCGGCTTTCTTATTTGTCATGGACCTGGTTAACGCATTTACGAGGCGGCGCTCTCCTCCATTTCCTCCATGGAGAACTCATAGTCCTTGCCGGGGAGGGCCGCATTGAGGACGATGCCGAAAATGGCGGCGCAGGCCAGTCCGGACAGATTCACGTAGGGGCCCAATTGCAGGCCGCCGATACTGTTGATGCCCAGTCCGGAAACCAGTATAATGGCCGAGATCATCAGGTTGCGCTGTTTGGTCAGGTCCACATGGTTCTCCACCATATTGCGCACGCCGATGGCCGAGATCATGCCGTACAGGATGAAGGACGCGCCGCCGATGACGGCCGCAGGCATAGCTCCGATGATGTTTTCAAAGAAGGGGATGAAGGAAAGGATGATTGCGATAAGGGCCGCGATTTCGATGACGAAAGGATCGTACACCTTGGACAGTGCCAGTACGCCGGTGTTCTCACCATAGGTGGTGTTGGCCGGACCGCCTACCAGCCCGGCTAAGGAAGTGGCCACGCCGTCGCCGATCAGGGTTCGGTGCAGGCCAGGGTTGGCCAGGAAGTTGCGGTGGCAGGTCGCGCCGATAGCGGAGATATCGCCGATGTGCTCCATCATGGTGGCCAGAGCAATGGGCGCCATGGTCAAAATCGCGCCCACCTCAAATTTTGCAAGGGTAAAATTGGGGATAGCAACAATTTGCTCGGGCATAGAAAAGTTGACCTGTCCAGTAATCGCTCCGATGGCATAGCCGCCCACCACGCCCAAAAGGATGGGAATGATGCCGATCATGCCCTTACCGAACACCGCGCAGCCGATGATGATGGCCATAGTGATGACGCCTAGCCACCAGCACTGCTGTACGTTACCAATTGCCGAGGGCGCAAGGATCAGGCCGATCAGGATGATGATGGGGCCGGTGACCACCGGCGGGAAGAGCCGCATGACCCGCTTGATGCCAAAGGCTGTGATACAACCAGAGAGCACCAAATAGATCAGACCGGCAATGACGATGCCACCGCAGGCGTAAGGCAGGCGGCTGGGATCAAAGCCGGGTTCGCCGGCCATACCGCCGCAGACCACACCGAAGCCGCCCAGAAATGCGAAAGAAGAACCGAGGAATGCGGGTACCTTGCGTCCGGTAACGAAATGAAACAGCAGCGTACCTACTCCCGCACACAGAAGCGTGACGGAAATGCTTAGGCCGGTCAGGATGGGAACGAGGACTGTCGCGCCGAACATGGCGAACATGTGCTGGAAACCAAGGACAATGGTACGGGGCCAGCCGAGCTGCTCCCTTGCATGGTAAATCCCTTTGCTGTAGTCGATGTTTCTAGCCACTGAAATACCTCCCTCCAAACGGTTGCCTTCTTCTTGCCTTCAATTCTGGTGTTTGCCGCAGCTGCGGAGCTACCTCCTCCCTTGCCCGCGCAGCTGCAAGACCGTTTTTCAACCCTTCTCGTTTTCTTGCCGCTCTCGCAACGCTTTCAGCACATCGTCCGGTGTGATGGGCATACGGCGGAACCGAACGCCGATGGCCTGATAGACCGCGTTGGCGATGGCAGGCGCGCCCGGGACCATCAAGGGCTCGCCCACACCCCGGGCGCCGTAGGGGCCGGTGGGCTCCGGATGCTCCACATACTTGACCACCAGCTCCGGCACGTCGTCCGCCGTTGGGATCTTATAGTCCACAAAGCTCTTGTTGAGTACCTTTCCGTCTTTGAGCTTGAGCTCTTCGAACAGAGCGGTGCCCAGAGACTGTACCATCGCGCCCTCCGACTGGCAGGTATAGGTCAGCGGATTGATGACCTTGCCCGCGTCGAAGCAGGAGACCATTTTGAGGACCTTGATATGGCCGGTCTGTGTGTCCACCTCTACCTCGGCCCCGTTGCAGCCGATGGTCCAGAAGGCCGCCGGATGGGAACCCATGCCGGTATCGTGGTCCACATTCAGGTTGTTTTCCAGCGTAAAGCAGCCCACGCCGATCGCGGGTCCGCCTACACCGGAACCGTCCGGGAAGCTGAGGCCCAAGGCAAAGTCGCTCAGCGGCGCCTTCCGGTCGGGGTAGAGTTTATGCGCCACAAAACCGTCACGGAACTCCAGGTCCCGCTTGTAGGCCCCCAGCTTGATCTGGGCCAGATCCAGGATCTTGTTCTTCAGATCCTCGCAGGCCAGCTTGATCGCGTTGCCTGCGCAGTAGGTGGTGCGGCTGGCCACGGTCTGCCACTCATAGGGCGTGTGGTCGGTATCGCCGAACCGGCAGGAAATGAGCCCCGGGTCCACGTCCAGCGTCTCGGCGGCGATCTGGGTCAGGGCCGTCTCGGAGCCCTGACCGATCTCCTGCCCGCTGGTCATCAGGATAAAGGTTCCGTCCTCGTTCATACGGATGATGGCAGAGCTGCCTGCGTTGGTGGGCTGCGAGGGGGATTTCCAGCCCGCGGCCACGCCCTTCCCGCGCTTTCTGGTGGTGGACGGGTCCACCGGCTTTTTGTCATACTCGATGTCTTCCAGCACCTGCTCCAGACAGTCATGGAAGCCGGAGACCTCCATCACCTCTCCGGTTCCGGTAACGCCGCCGGGGCGCAGGCCGTTGATGCGCCGCACCTGAGCCGGGTCCATCCCGATCTTCAGGGCTACCTCGTCGATATTCTGCTCGATGGCGAAATGGATCTCGCACATGCCGAAGCCGCGATAGGGGCCGCCCACGGGATGGTTGGTATAGACGCAGTAGCTGTCGGTCCAGACGTTTGGGATGTCGTAGGGCCCCGCAGAGGCCCAGCCACCTGCCTTGGTAATGTTAACGCCGTACTCGGTGTACGCTCCTCCGTCCCATACAAACTCGTTCTTGACGGCCTGGATCTTTCCGTCCCGGTTGATCCCGGTCTTGATCCTGCAGTGCAGGCCCTGGCGGACATAGGAATTCTCGAACTCATCCTCCCGGGAGTAGTTCAGCTTCACCGGCCGGCCGCGGTTGCGCCGGGCCAACGGTATGATGATGCCCTCCAGAGTCGTGCCCGCTTTGGCGCCGAAGCCGCCCCCCACATAGGGTGAGATGACCCGCAGCTTGTTCAGCGGAATGTCAAAGGCGGCGGACAGGGCCTGGCGCACTGCGTAGGGGGACTGGATAGACCCCCAGACGGTAACCTTTCCGTCCAGATCGTACTGCGCCACGGCGCAGTGGGGCTCCAGCGGCACATGCTGCACGTGGGGGATGTAGTAGGTATTCTCCGTAACGACGTCGCACGCCTCGAAGGCCTTGTCGACGTCCCCCTTGCGCAGCTTATAATGGTGAGAGATGTTGGTGTGGGGCACCGGATGGAAGATCGGGGCCACCTTGTAGGTATGCAGGTCCGGATGGATCAGCGGCGCGTCCGGCTTCATGCCCTCCACGGCGTTGGTAACGGCGGGCAGCTGCTCATACTCCACCTCGATCAGCTCCACGGCTTCGTCGGCGATCTCCGGGGTCTCGGCCGCCACGGCCGCCACGGCTTCCCCCCGGTATTTGGCCGTTCCAACCGCCAGGAAATTCTTATCCTCCAGATAGAGCCCGCAGCGCTTGGTGTAGCAGTCCCCGGTGATGACGCTGCGCACGCCGGGCAGGGCCTCGGCCTTCGACGTATCGATCCGCAGGATCCTGGCATGGGGATAGGGAGAGCGCTTCACCTGAGCGTAGAGCATGCGGGGCATGATGATATCGTCCACATACTGAGCCTGTCCGGTGACCTTTTTGATCGCGTCTACGCGCTGCAAGCTTTCGCCTACCGCCCTCATGCCGGGTCACCTCCTCCATTTGCCGCCCGCTCGATGGCTTCCACGATGCGGGCATAGCCAGTGCAGCGGCAGAGATTGCCGCTGATGGCGTCAATGATCTCCTCCCGGGTGGGGTGAGGCGTTTCCTCCAGCAGAGCGGTGGCCGACATGACGAAGCCCGGGGTGCAGAACCCGCATTGCAGAGCCGCCAGATCCACAAAGGATTGCTGGATGGGCGTCAGTTCCCCATCCTTCGCAAGTCCCTCTATGGTGGTGATGTGCATCCCATCCAGCTCGGGAGCCAGCACCAGGCAGGCGTTGACGGGCTTTCCGTCCACGATGACGGTACACGCCCCGCACTCGCCTGCGCCGCAGCCTTCCTTGGTGCCGGTGAGGGCCAGCTCCTCCCGGAGCACCCGCAGCAGGGTCTTGTTTGCCTCTACGTAGAGTTCCACCGGCTCCTCGTTGACAAAGAAATTGACGCGGTATTTCATGCGGCACACCCCCTCACATCAACGCGCGCAGACTGCGCTCCAACACCACGCCCGCGACCTCCAGCCGGTATTCCTGGGAAGCGCGCACGTCGCTGATGGGCGAGATCTCGCTGCGGGCCAGTTCCACCGCCCGGGTGATGCGCTCTTCCGTCAGAGGCTGGGCATCGAGCAGCGCCTCGGTCTGCCTCAGGCGGATGGGCGTCGGCGCCACGGACCCGTAGGCCACGCGCCAGCCTTCCCCCGTTTTGAGCACGGTGGCGCAAAGGGTGGACAGATCCACTTCCCGGCGGCGTGAAATCTTGGTGAACACCCCGTTTGCACCGGGGATGGCAGGTACCCGGACGGCGGTGACGATCTCCCCGGGACGCAGACTGGTCTTGCGCACGAAGACGAAGAACTCGTCCAGCGGGATCTCCCGTTCTCCCTCGCGACTGACCGCCACGACGCTGGCCCCATAGGCCAGCAGCGGCGTCGCGGTATCCGCCAGAGGGGAGGCGTTAATGAGGTTGCCGGCGCAGGTGGCCCGATTGCGCACCTGCTTGGAACCCACGCTCAGCGCCGCCTTGGCCAGAGTCGGGTAGTGGGTGCAGACCAGCGCCTCGTTCCCCAGCTCGTTCATCGTGACACAGGCCCCTATGGTGAGGCCGTGCTCCGGATCATAGGCGATCCCTCTCAGCCCGGGGATCCGTTTGATATCAATGACCGCCTTGGGCGCGATGAGCTTTTCGCGCAGCTGGATGACCACGTCTGTGCCGCCGTTGAGCAGCTTGCCCTCCGCTTCAAACCGGTCCAGCAGATCAAACGCCTCCTCCAGGGCAGCAGGGGCGTAATATTCAAATGCTTTCATCCCATTCCCTCCTTTCGCAGGGATACGGGCCGTTCCTGCGCCGGTCCGGCGAACGCCCTGCGCGCTCCGAAACTCAGCCGTTGGGCCACCAGGCCGCTCAGCCGGGTCCGATCGCCCAGATAGAGCGCCAGATCCTTCCACGCTCCGTCCGAAAGCGGAGCCGCCGGGTCCGCACAGACCTGCAGGAACAGCTTGTGGAGCAGGAACAACGAGTTGTAATAGTCGAAATAGTGCTTTTTCAGATGGGCGCTTTGCCCAATGGACTGAAACAGCGCCCGCAGCGTTTCGTCCAGCTGTGCGTCATAACGAGCCATCTCCCCGCTTCCGCCCAGCAGGAACGCATTCCGTACCGCCTCCGGCTGTTCCTCCATCGGCAGGAGCCGGCGCAGGCCGGAGGCGTCGGTCATGACGCGCGGCAGAAGATCCTCTCTCCCCGCGGCGTAATCCCTGGCCTCCAGAAACAGCAGCCCGAAACGGTCCCCCATCGCATGGGTGGAGCGGTTTTTCCAGAAATAGACCAGGCAGAGCGCGGCGATGACCAGAGCCATCATCCCATAGGCCAGCAGCTGCGGCATCTTCTCCTCCCTTTCCGCTGTACATCCCGGACCGATCCCCAACCAGGGGCAGTTCCGCGCGGAACTGCCCCTGGCAGCGGTACATCACACGTCTTCGAAGCCGTCGAAGGCCACGATGCGGGAGATGCAGCTTTCCCCGTCCACCAGCTTCCACGGGAAGCAGCCGATGATCACGCGTTTGTTGGACAGCTGCTCGATCTCGCCGCCCAGGCACTCGGCATGGATCGCCTCGTAGGGCTTGCAGAACAGCTCGATATGCATGGCCTGATAACGGTCCGGCCAGGGATATACCTCGTTGAGCGCCTTGCCGTAGCGCTCCCGGAAGACCTTGTCGCACTTCTCGGCCTCCATGGGCTCCCAGTCGCGGATCTTGGTGTTCATGGGGTGGTCGGCGGAGCCGCAGTCCACGCCGATCCAGCGGATCTTCTTGTCGCGCACCCACTGAATAAAGTCCAGGGAGGGCCCCGGGTGGCGGAGCATATAGCGCCGCTCGTCGGCGGTGGGAGAATCCCATCCATAGATGTGATAGCCCGTGTTGATGATGAGGATGTCGCCCTCCTTCACTTCGACCCGCTTCTCGATGTCCTCAGGGGTGTAGATGCCCCAGTCCTCGGCCTGGTCGGACAGGTCCACCACCACGCCGGGAGCGCACAGTTTGGTCAGCTCCAGAGAGGCCATGTCCCGTCCGGCGGTGTCAAAATGCAGCGGGCCGTCCAGATGGGTGCCCACGTGGTTGGAATGGGTCAGCAGCTGGCCGTTGGCGCCGTTGGGGGCCAGACGCTTGAAGAATTTCATCTGCAGCGGTTCGTAAGTAGGCCAAGGGGGCGTGTTGATCCCGATGGGGATGCTCAGATCATACATTTTGATGTCGGACCATTTGCTCATAACGAAACCTCCTATCGTCTTGCCGGTACTGTTTCCTGCGTACTATTCGCACCAGGCCTGCGCGCAGGCCTCAATGGCCTTGCGGAAGCACTCCGCCGGCGGGTGCACCAATCCCGCGCCCACCTGTCCCACGCCGTAGTCCTTGTGGGCGATGCCAGTGTTGATGATGGGCCGGATGCCGGTCTCCACGACCTTCAGAAGGTCGATACCGGTGGCGCTGCCCCGGAAATCCAGGGAGGGGATCTTGTAGGCGCTGCCCTCCCCCACCGTGATCTCATACATCTGGGTGGAGTAGTTGATGGCGTCCTGCACCTGGCCGCCCACAAACTGGACGATGGCCGGGGCCGCCGCCATGCAGAAGCCGCCGATCCCCGCCGTCTCGGTGATGCAGCTGTCCCCCAGATCCGGATTGGCGTCCGCATCGTCAAATCCGGGGAAGTACAGCCCCTTGACCATCTCCGCCGGAGCGGTGAACCACGCTTCCGGCCCAAGGCCCGCGATGCGGATACCGAAGTCGGTCCCGTTGCGGCACATGGTGGCCACCACAGTGGAGCAGGGCACGTCAAAGACCGGGTCCATGGTGCACTTGCAGGCGGGCATCGACAGGTTCAGGAACGTGTGGTCATTGTTGTTCAGGAAGGCCAGCGCCTCCATCTGCCGCTCTCTGGGGAAATCCGTGCCCAGCACGTCCGGAAGGATCGCTCGGAGAAACAGGGATGTGCCCGCCTTGTTGCGGTTATGGGCCTCGTCCCCCATCTGGAGCGCTTGGGCGATCATGACCTTCATATCAACTTCGCCATGGCGCTCCAGCGCCGCCTTCAGTACGGGATAGTACTCGTCCCGCATGCGCCTGAGCCGGTCGAAGACCTCTTGGTCGCAGGCGCCGAAGCGCAGGACCTTGCCCAGGCCCTCGTTCATCGTGCAGTAGGCGTGGTTGCCGAAGGTCTTGTTCACGAGATGCCACACCGGCATGGAATAGGTCACCACGCCCGCCATAGGCCCTACGGCGCTGTGGTGGTGGCAGGGAGCGAAGGTGATCCTTCCGCTGGCGGCCAGGGCCTCCGCTTCCTCCAGGTCCTTGGCCAGCCCCTCGTAGATCAGACCGCCCATCACCGCACCCCGGACGGGACCGCACATACGCTGCCAGGTGACCGGAGGCCCGGCGTGGAGGATGGTGGTCGGGGTCATACCGGGGATCGCCTCCCCGGCGGTGGACATCCCCACCAGCACCGGCTGGGCCGCCAGAATGCGCCGCAGCGCCTCCTGGTTGGCCGCGGCGATCGTCTCGCTCAGCGGCGCCTGGCGCAGTTTGCGCAGGCAGGCGGCGATCTTCTTGTCCCCGCCGGCAACCGGCTTCCAGTCTACGTGGACGGCGCTTTTGCCCTGTTTGATCAAGTCCTGGTAAAAAGACTCGATTCCGAAATTCACCACCGAAAGCTTGCGTTCAAACAACTGGTTGACTTTGCTCATCTCTTCCTCCCCCCTCTACAGATGCGCCAGGATGCGCTGGGTGAAGCGAGTGGCCTGGGCATTGGAGGGCAGAACGATGGCGCCCGCGTTGGCCAGCTTCATCCGGGAGCCGGACAGGCTCTGGGGGTCTGCTTCCGTACCGCAGACCGAGGCCACTACCGCCAGATAACGCCCCTCCTGGGCCGCCAGCGCCTTGGCGCTGCGGATGGCCTCAGACAAATCCTGCGCCGGGTCCTCATGAGAGCCGTAACCGATGACGCAGTCCACCAGTACCACCGCCGCCGCCGGGTCCGCCGCCTCCGTGACCACGCGTTCCGCCCGCAGGGAGGGATCGATCATGGGGTGCGGCCGTCCCACGGTAAACGCATCGTCCCCGAAGTCCAGGAAGGTGTGCTCCCGGCTTTCGCCGCCGCGGGCGTCCGCCAGCCGGTCCTCCGGCTTCAGCGGGATATTGGAGTAAATATGGCCCAGCGAGGCGATCATCAGCTTCATCGCCTCATCACAGAGCGTACCGCCGGTGTAAAGGCCCCGGACATACTTCTGGCCCGGCGCCATTTTGGCCGCCTCGGCCGCCGCCAGCTCTTCCGCTTTCAGCTGGCCCATGGCAAAGCCGGTGAAGTCTTCCGGCGTCTCGTCCCGGGCCAGCGCGGCGGCTTTGTGGGCCGCGTCTTCCAGGGAGACGGCGGCGTACAGGCCCCGTCTTTCGATCTCCGAGGCTTCGCCGCCGATAAAGCATACCACGGTGGGCTTGCCGCCCGCCGCCGCCTGATCCAGGATCTTTGCGGCGATCTCCGGCGCGGGGGGCTTGGAGACCAGCGTGATCACCTTTGTCTTCGGATCGTGGATCAGCGCATCCAGTCCAAGCCTCATCATGATGCCGCCGATTTCCTGCTTCAGGTCCCGCCCGCCGGTGCCCAGCAGCTGCGAAATGCCGCAGCCCAGCTGATCGATGATGCAGGAGACCTCCTGCGCGCCGGTACCCGAAGCGCACACCATACCGATGTCGCCGCTCTTTACCACATTGGCGAAGGCAAGGGGCGTGTTGTTGACGATGGCGGTACCGCAGTCGGGACCCATGACCAGCAGCTCCCGGGATGCGGCAAACTCCTTGAGGTCCTTTTCCTCTTCCATGGTCACGTTGTCGGAGAAGAGCATCACGTTGATCTCGTGCTCCAGGCAGCTGCGCGCCACCTCGTAGGCGTACTTGCCGGGCACCGAGATGACCGCCATGTTCAGCCCGCTCTCCAGCTTGAGCGCACCCTCCAGGGTGGGCGGAAAGTAATCCGTCTTGCGTTTGTCGGCCTTTTTGTTGAGCAGCTCATCCACCTTTGCCACTACGGCGCTGAAAGCGTCTTCGCTCTCACAGCTGGCCGCCACGAAAAAGTCGTTGGCGGTGACCGCGTCGAAACCCTCCCCCGCCAGGCCGATATTTGCCGCGATCTCGCGGTTCAGATCCGTCCCCATGCCCACCAGCGCCTCGGTGACGCCGGGCAGCTTTTTCACATCCTTGGAGATGATCATCAGGGTGACGGAATCGTAATACGCGTTTTTCCGTACCTCTAGCTTAATCAATGCGTATCCCTCCAATGGCACAGGCATCCAGGACGCCAAAATAGATTCCGGTGAGGAAATCATAGCCGGAACTGCTGCCGAAGCTGGCCACCCGCAGCAGCCAGGTATGCAGCGCCCGGCGCTCACCGCCCCGGCGCAGGCAGCCGATCAGGCCGAGCGCGTCCTCCGAAAAATGCCCCTCCCCCGCCCGCAGGAGCAGGGCTGCGCTGATATCGTTGGTGCCCCGGGCCGCAGCGGCAGCGATTGCCTCCGCCATACCGGCCCACGCGCCTCCAGACGGCAGCAGCGCCAGATAGCCGCAGATCAGATCGTCCGATGAGGGGGTCAGCCCCGGCCCGCACCCCGCCATCCGGCGGGCCGCCCGGGCGGCGGTCTCGGTCTCCCCCGCCCGCACCGCCCGGCGCAGCGTCTCCAACCGGGGCGCCAGCAACCCGGCATAGAGGCCGTCGCTCCGCCCCAGGGCCAGCCGGGCCAGGCCTTCCTCCGGCGCCGCCGCCAAAAACTGCCGGACCATCCGTGCTCCCTCCGCGCCAGGCGCCGGCCCGGGCGTCAGATGCAGGTCCACCGCGCGGCTGGCTCCGAAGGACACCGCAACCGCCCCATCCACGGCGATCCCCCTGGAGCCGAGCGACAGCACGCCCGGCTCCAGGACCGTGTAATCCATCTCCTCTTCCAATCGGACCGCATAGGGCTGCAGGCATTTGCGCGGCGAAAGCAGGGTGACCAGGCCCAGCGGGGTATCCAGGTTGGCCGCCTCCCGAAAACGAGAGTGGAGCCGCGCAGGAAAGCACTGTCCCTCCAGGGCTGTCCGCAGCGCCGCACAGATCCGCTCTGCCTGTACTGTAGTCACGTCCTCAGGGTTTCTGGAAGATAAAGCCGTAATAGTCCTTCCCGACGCCCTCCTTGACGACCCCCACGGTGGAAATCAGGTCCATGCCGATCTCCGGACGCTCGTCAAAGCCGAGCTGACCGGTGGCGGTGACGCCGTTGTCGAACTGCACGATGCCGAAATTGAGCCATGCCTTCATGTACCCCTCCGGCAGGTTGAACACCCGGGTCCAGGTCAATAGCTTACAGTGGCCCTCCAAAGGCTCCTGCGTGAAGGAGCGGCCGTCGCATTCGGGATTCTGGCACACGGCATAGCGCGGATGATGCAGCTTGCCGCACTTGTCGCACCGATACGCATACATTTCTTGCATTCCGGTCCCCTCCTTTACTTCGTTGTGACGATGGTGGCGACGACGTTGTTGCCGAAGCCGCCGAAGTTGACCGCAAGGCCGGTCCTGGCGCCCTCGACCTGGCGTCCCTCGGCCTCGCCCCGGACCTGACGGACCAGCTCCACCACCTGGGACACGCCGGTGGCGCCCAGCGGATGGCCCTTGGCCTTCAGGCCGCCGGAGGTATTGATCGGGATCCTCCCGCCGATCTCGGTCTCGCCCCGGCGGACCGCCAGGTGGGCCTCGCCCTTGGGAAACAGTCCGCACTCCTCGCTCTCGGCCAGTTCCAGGATGAGGAAGGCGTCGTGCAGCTCCGCGCAGTCGATGTCCTCGGGTCCCATCCCCGCCATCTGATAGGCGCGCTCGGCGGCGGTGCGCACCGCCAGCAGCTCGGTGGGATCGGCGCGGTCTGCCACATAGTGGGTGTCGGTGGCGGAGGCGATGCCGGCGATGCGGGCAAAGGTCTTATGACCGAAGCCCAGCTCCTCCTGCTTATCCTTGGCCACCAGCAGCACGGCGGCGGCGCCGTCGGAGACGGGGCACATATCGAACTGGCGCAGGGGATCGGCCACCATGGGGCTGGTGGCGTCTACGTACCGGGGGTCGCTGATGCGCTCCAGCTTTACCTTACGCTGGATATGGGCGCAGGGGTTATGGGTGGCGTTGTCGTGATTTTTCACCGAGATGCGGGCGAGATCCTCGCTGGTCTCGCCGTACTTCTCAAAGCGCAGGCGGGTGAACATGCCTGCGAAGGAGGGCAGGGTCAGCCCGTAGGGGTACTCGCCCGTGGGGTGGAGCATGGTGGCCACGAAATCGGTGGCCTCCCAGCCGGATACCACCCGCATCTGCTCGCCGCCGACCACCAGCACGCAGTCGCACACGCCGGAGGCGATGGCCATATACCCCAGCTTGATGGCAGAGGCCCCCGAGGCCGGACCGTTCTCAATGCACTCGGCCATGGCGGGCCGGATATTCAGGGTGTCCACCAGGGCGGAGGCCGAGCCGCTGATCCGGTTGAGCATCCCGGCGCCCATGGAGGCCACGAATACCTGGTCGATCACGTTGTCCTTGCCGGTCTTGGCGCCGGCATCGTCCATGGCCTGGAGGGCGGCCTGAGTGATCAGCTCCAGAAACGTGCCCTCCCACTTGCCGAATTTTGTGTGGCCTACGCCGACGATTCCTACCTGCCGCATAACAGGCACCATCCTTTCACATCGCGTCGGTCAAACGCTGATTTTCGCAGGCTTACGCAGAATCTTATTGGCCTCGATCACATCCTCGAAGGCGGGCCGGATACCGGTGCACTTGGCGCCCTTGTGCTTCTCCCACAGCTGTTTGGTCAGCACATAGGTGGGCACGCCGCCCAGTTCATGGGGGCACTCGGGACGGGACTCCAGTTCATACTCGATCATCCAGCGCTTGAAGCCGTTGGGGCTCTCCGCCACGATCCAGACCTCGTCCTGATCCATCACGTCCAGGTGATACTCCATCTTGGCCGCGAACAGGTGCGCGCCGACCCGGGCTCCCCGCTTCAGCGTGATGGTGTGGTAGCTCATGCCGATCTTGTCGTTGACCAGGCGCCCGTTGACGATGCCGGCGATCTCTCCGTCCACCGCGCCTACGAACACATACTCATCCTGCACCCGGTAGCGCAGCATGCCCAGCAGCTCCGCATAGATGCGGGAGGCGACGATGTCATAAAAATCCTTGGGCTGTTTCATCAGCGGCTCAATGGTCTCCATCAGCAGAGGGATCTCATCCCAGGTGGCCTCCCGCACCAGCATGTCTTCTCCGCTGGTCAGAGGGATCACCTTTGCCTCATAAGGTTTGAGCCCGATCGTGGGGGGACGCAACTGAGCTTCCATTTTGTCGATGATCGCCATGCTTATTCCTCCTTTTATTTATTCGATGTGACATTGCCGCATTCTTTGCTGTAATCCGCGGATTTCTTGTCTACATTACACATTATATCTTTTGGCCTTCTTATTTTATATGTTGACTATCGACAAACATTCTTATATACTATTGTCGAGATGATTTTCCCATTAAATGTAATATAATGTTAATTGTCAACAGGAGGTGTCCTAATGGAACGCAGCAGTATTTCGCTTTCTTATTACCCCTGCCTTTCCGAACTGCTCACGCTGCCCGTTTTCCGGGGCAGCCGCCTGCTGGGCTGTCAAACCGGGCTGGAGCGGGTCGTGACCGGCGTCAACCTGAGCGACACGCCGGAATACTACAAGTGGCTCTGTGCCGGAGAGCTGATGGTCACCACCTGCTACTCCATTCATGACGATCCCGCCGCCCTGGCCCAGTTTATCCCTACCCTGGCCGCCGGCGGGATGTCCGGCCTCTGCGTCAAGCCCGGGCAGTATCTGGGCCAGGTGCCCCAGACGATGGTGAATCAGGCCGAGATGCTGGGCCTGCCTCTGGTGGCTCTGCCGGAGGACGTGCGCTTCTCCGATATCACCAAGGCGGTTTCCGACGAACTGCTTCGCCGGCAGACCGCTCTGCTCCACAGCACCATCACCGTCAATGAAATGCTCACCCGCACCATCGTCGAGGGGGCGGGACTGGAGGAAATCGCCCGGATGGTCACAGATTTGACGGGCTGCAGCGTACTCATCCTGGACTGCATCAACGACCGGCGCGCCCTTTCTCTTACGGAGGCCGACGCAGTCCGGTTCGCCGGGCTGGCCTGGGACGCCCAATCCAGCGCCATTATTGCCGGAGCGCGGATGTATGTGCTGGAGGTGGGCGGACACTCCTTCGGATTTTTGTACATATACGACATGGAGCATCCCATCGAGGAGCAAAATGCGGATATCCTCTCCCGTGTGCTCCAGACCATCCCGCTGGAGATCGCCCGGGAGCGTACTGTGCGGGAGAGCGGCGATCAGTTGTTCGACGACTTCATCCTCCACCTTCTCTCGGACCGTATTACCAACGAAGCCCGCGAGTTGACCCGCGCCAAAAGCTATGGCATGGATCTTGCGGAAAATCATCTGATCGTCCGTGCCCGCCTGACGGAATCGCAGGGCGCCGGAAATCCGTACGCCGGCGTGTTCCAGCGCACCCTGCTGGCGAATGAGGTCCACTCCACGCTGACCAACCTGGGCTTGTCCGTCCGCCGGGTACGCAGCGGAGAGGAACACCTGCTCATCCTCAGCAGCCCGCTGGACGATCACGGCTTTTCCGCTCTGGCAAGCCGCTTTCCGCCCCTCGTGGAGCAGATGAACCGAGGATACGACGCGCTGAACATCACCGCCGGATGCGGACGCCCCCATACCGGCGTGGCCGGGCTGATTCAGAGCGACCAGGAAGCGCGCGTGGCGCTCCGGGCTTCTGCCGCCAAGGGCGGGGGCCTCACCTGCCTCGATGATCTTGGATTGCTGCGGCTGATCTATGCCAGCGACCCGGATCAGGAGGTGCATGATTACATCCAGGAGACGCTGGGCAGGCTGCTGAGCGCCGGCCCGCCCCGCAGTACGGAACTGATGAACACACTGGAGAGCTACTTCCGGAACTTCGGCAATCTGCGCCGCATGTCGGAAGAGCTTTACACCCATTACAACACCGTGGTCTACCGGCTTAAGAGCATCCAGGAGATCACCGGGCTGGACCTGCACGTGCCCAGCGACCGCTTCCGTCTGGAGCTGACCCTCTATCTCTACGAAAACGGCTGGTATCATCAGACAACGTGAAAAAGATCGTAAGAGAGGCCCGGGAGACCCTAAGCGGGGTCTCCCGGGCCTCTCTTACGCGCCCCTGCGCAGCGCGGCGACCTCGCGGACGAACTGGTCTACCTCTCTGCGGGTGCTGAAGCTGGAAAAGCTGGCCCGAATGGTCCCGGTTTCAAAGGTCCCGGCCGACTGGTGGGCCAGCGGGGCGCAGTGCAGCCCGGCGCGGACCGCCACGCCGCGGGCGCCCAGGGCGTCCCCTACCGCCTCACAGTCCATTCCGTCCAGCTGAAAGGAGAGCACGCCCGCCTGCCGGACCCTGTCGGCGGCGGTATACACCATCACGCCCGGTATCTCCGACAGCCCGCGGGCGGCCAGGCAGGTCATGGCCCGTTCGTGTGCCAGAATGCTCCCGGTCCCCCGCTCCTTCACATAGCGCAGGCCCTCCAGCAGCCCGGCCACGCCGGGAATATTATGAGTGCCGGCCTCCAGACGGTCCGGCAGAAAATCCGGCATCTCCTGGCAGGCGGAAGCGCTGCCGGTCCCGCCCTCCAGCAGGGGCCGCGTCTGGGCGGCGCACAGGAGCAGCCCGGTTCCCTGAGGCCCGTAGAGTCCCTTATGCCCGGGCATGGCGATGAAGGCCGCACCCAGTTCCGCAAGGGACACCGGCAGGCAGCCTGCGGATTGAGATGCGTCCAGAATCAAGGGAATCCCCCCTGCCCGGCACAGAGCCGCCATACGCTCCACCGGCAGGATATAACCAAAAACGTTGGAGACATGGTTGCAGATCACACAGGATACGCCCTTGAGCTGGCTGCGGAAGGACTCCATCAATTCCCCCGGCTCGAACAGCGGGCCGGACGCCACGCGTATGTCTGCTCCCAGTGCATGCAGCGGCCGGGTGACGGCATTGTGCTCATAACCGGAGATAAGCACGGTATCGCCCGGCTTGACCAGGGATTTGATGGCAATATTGAGGGCGTGGGTCGCATTGAAGGTGAAGACCACCTGCTCCGGTCCCTCTACCTGAAAAAGCTCCGCAGCGGCCTGCCGGCAGGCGAAGGCCGTGTCCGCCGCCAGCATGGCGGGCGCGTGTCCGCCCCGGCCCGGCGTGGCCATATGGCACATGGCATAAGAAGCCGCCCGCGGCACCGCGGGCGGCTTTTGCAGCGTGGTCGCGGCATTGTCCAGATAGATCATAGCAGCACCTCTTTATAGCTGCCGTCGCTGGCCATGATATAGATTCGCTTTGGGGTGAGCCCCACACGCCCCAGCGTCAGCAGCGCATCGGCCAGGCTGCGTTCCGAGACCTTCACCGCATGGCTGCATCCCTCCTGGTCGATCACCTTGGGCGCACGCAGGATGTGGGATGTGATGCCTGCCCGTTCCAAAGCGGCGTGGGTGCGCTGCGCATACGTCAGCGAGCGGCAGACGATCAGATAATAGACCATTGAATGACCATTCCTTTCCCGGTTGTTACCAAATGGCCTGTTGAGAGGAATGGACATTGCGGACAGGGCAACAGAAAAGCTCCTCTCGCGCTATCCTATGCGCAAGAGGAGCGTTTGGTCCGCATCGGCGGGCGTGCCTTGGCCCGGTCTTTTCCTGCTCTGTCGGACTCGGAGCCCGTATCGCAGGCATCGAACCCGCACAAACGGGCGCGCCTACATTCGGTCTAAGAAGACGGTCGCCTACAATTCCTCCAACAGGCACACCGCATGGGCCGCCATCCCTTCCCGTGCGCCGGTAAAGCCCAGGCCTTCTTCCGTCGTCGCCTTTACGTTGATCCGCCCGGCCGAGATATCCATATGCATCGCCAGATTCTCCCGCATCCGCTGGATATAGGGCGAGAGCCGTGGGCGCTGCGCCAGGATCGTGGCGTCCACATTGCTTACCCGGAGGCCGGCCTGCCGCAGCAAGTCCATCACCATATCCAGCAGCCGCAAGCTGCTGATCCCCTCATAGGCCGGGTCGGTATCCGGAAAGGCCTTCCCGATATCCCCAAGTCCTGCGGCGCCCAGCAGGGCGTCCATCACCGCATGGACCAGCACATCTGCGTCGGAATGGCCCAACAGGCCCTTTTCATAGGGGATATCCACCCCGCCCAGGATCAGCTTGCGGCCGTTTTCCAGCTTGTGCACGTCGTAACCGTGTCCGATTCTCATTGGCTTTCACTCCATTCGAAAAGTGCCTCCCCGATCGCCAGGTCCTCAGGGGTGGTGATCTTGATGTTCCGATAATCGCCCCGGGTCAGGGCAACCCCGACGCCCAGCCGTTCCACGGCAGAACAGTCGTCGGTGAGGGATGCCCCCTCTTCCAGAGCCTTCGTCAGCGCCGTCCGGATCAGGGCCGCCTCAAAGACCTGCGGCGTCTGCACAGCGTAGAGAGACGCCCGGTCCGGGGTCGCGGTGACAACGCCGTCCTTCGCCTGCTTGAGGGTATCCTTCACCGGCACCGCCGGCGCAGCCGCGCCGCATTCCCGGGCACGAAGAATGACCTGCTCCAGCACCGACTGGCTCACCAGAGGGCGGGCGCCGTCATGAACGGCAATGAGGGACGCGCCCTCCTCCGCCTCCCGTACCCCGGCCAGCACCGAAGCCGTCCGGGTATCGCCCCCCACGATGACCTTGCTCACCTTGGAAAAGGCATAGTCCCTGCACAGCTGCCCAACGGGTACGATCCGGTCTTCCCGTGTGACGATTACGATCTCCGTGATATAGGGGCAAAGCTCCAGCGCCCGAAGGGCATGGACCAGCACCGGCTGTTCCCCCAGGAGCAGCAGGAGCTTATCCTGTCCCTCCATCCGCGCGGAGCTGCCCGCTGCAGCCACCACCGCGGTACAGCGGAGCGGCTCGTCCTTCTTCCGGTGAAATAGGCGCCCCAACCAACCGGCCATACAGCGCTCCCTCCTTCACAAAAAAGGAGCCCACATGGCTCCTTTTTCTGCTTTGTCCATATTATGCGCGCAGAGGTCCGGTCATGTCAAGGCGGTATTGATCCGCGCCTCTACATCCTCATAACTGGCATTTTGCGAGAGCACGATCTCCGATATGAGGATCTGCTTGGCGGAATGAAGCATCTTTCGCTCTCCGGTCGAGAGGCCGCGCTCTCCGTCCCGGAGCATCAGGCCCTTGACCACCCGGGCCACCTCGATCAGATCGCCGCTCTTCAGCCGCAGCATATTTTCCCGATAGCGCCGGTTCCAGTTCTGGGTCATGTCCACCTCGATGTCGGGCATGGCGGCGATGACCTGATCGGCCTCATCCTTTTTGACCACCGGACGCACCCCGATCTCCGCACTGTTCGCGGTGGGGATCATGACCATCATGCCGCCCACCGGCAGCTTGAGGATATAGTAATCCCGAACCACGCCGTTGATCTTCTTCTGCACGATGCTGTCGATGACACCAGCACCATGCATCGGATGAACGATCTTATCGCCTACCTGAAACATGATCCCACCTCCCAATGCGGAACATTCCGAACTGTAATCGCTTCTCTTTTCTGCCTGAACAAAACTAATTATATCCGTTTTCACAACCTTTTGCAAGTAAATTTCCCGTATAAAAAAAGAAAAGGGAAAAAGGGCGCCGTTTCCGGCCGGAAACGGCGCCCTTTTTCATGCAAGAAATAATTACTCTTCGTTGAAGTCGGCTGCGACCTCGGTACCCTCGCTGTCGGAGGAAGCCACCACGGCGTCCTCGCCCTCCGCCGCGCCGGCGCTCTGGGTGCGCTGGGCATCCTCCAGCAGGGCGCGGATGGACAGGGAGACCTTCTTGTGGTCGTAGTCAATATCCGTGATCTTCACATCCACCATCTGGCCCTCGGACAGAACGTCGCCAGGCTTGTCGATGCGGTGGTCCGCGATCTGGGAGATGTGAATCAGGCCGTCCACGCCGGGAACGATCTCGGCGAAGGCTCCGAACGTCATCAGCTTGACCACACGGACATTGGCGGTGTCGCCGATGTTATACTTGCCGGTAAACACAGACCAGGGATCTTGGCCGCGGTCCTTCATCCCCAGAGAGATCTTCTTCTTCTCCGGGTCAAAGGAGATGACATACACCTCAACGCTGTCGCCTACGGAGACCACCTCGGAGGGGTGCTTGATGCGGGACCAGGACAGCTCGGAGATATGGACCATGCCGTCCACGCCGCCGATGTCCACGAAAGCGCCGTAGGAGGTCAGGCTCTTAACGGTGCCGCTGTAGCGCTTGCCCTCTTCAATGTTGTTCCACACCTCGGCAGCCTTGGCGGCGCGCTCCTCGGCCTCGACGGCACGGATGGAGCCCACCACGCGGCGGCGGGCGCGGTTGACCTCGGTGATGCGCAGGCGCACCTTCTTCTTGAGCAGCTCGGACATGGCGGCATCCCGGGGCAGACCGGTCTGGGACGCGGGGATGAAGACCCGCACGCCCTTGATGTTGACGACAACGCCGCCCTTGTTTTCCTCGGTTACCACACCCTCGACGGTGGTGTGCTCCTCCCGGGCCTGCTCGATGTCGTCCCAGCTCTTCACGGTGTCAAGGCGCTTCTTGGACAGGGTGACAACGCCCTCCTGGTCGTTGACGCGCATGACATAGGTTTCGATCTCGTCGCCGACCTTTACCAGGTCCTCGACCTTTACAGTGGGATCATCGGTCAGCTCGGACACCGGTATGTAACCGGCATGCTTGGTGCCAAGATCCACATAGATCTCCGTGGGTGCAATCCCAGTGACAACGCCCGTAACCTTCTCCCCTGTATTTAAAGTTTTGATCGACTTCTCCAGCATTTCAGCGAAGGATTCCTCGATCTCAAAGTTTTCGTCGCTCATTTTGTCATAGACCTCCTTTATAATCCACCCAGGCGTGGACGCGCCCGCAGTGATTCCAATAGAAGCCTTCCGACACAGGTTGGAAGGTTCCAGCTCCGCCGCACGTTCGATCCAAACCGTATCCGGGCAGAGCGCCGCGCATAATTCCCACAGCCGTTTGGTATTGGAGCTGTCCCGCCCGCCGATGACGATCATAGCCCCACAGCGGGCGGCCAGCGCCTGCGCCTCAGACTGCCGTTTATACGTAGCATTACATATTGTATCAAAAATTTTTAAGTTTGTACACTGTTTTTTTGCTTTTTCTACGCTCAAATCCCAAATCATCTGCGTGGAGGTGGTCTGAGAGACCATCGTGAGCGGAAGCGACTTCCGCTCCGGACCTTCCTGCAGCCATTGCTCCAGCTCCTGCGCCCCCTCCAGTACCACAGGGTGTCCGCACCAGCCGGCAATGGCCTGCACTTCCGGATGCGCGCGCATACCGATGATAAGCACCTGCCGCCCTTCCGCTTCGGCCCGGGCCACCAGATGATGGATGCGCGCGACGTTGGGGCAGGTGGCGTCGATCACGCGGCAGCCCCGTGCCGCCAGCGCCTGATGGACCGGCCTTCCCTCCCCATGGGAACGGATGATGACCGCCGCGCCCTCCGGGACCTGTTCGGGCGTCTCCGCCAGCGCTACCCCCTGGGCCTTCAGGCGCTCGATCACGCTGCCGTTGTGGATCACAGGCCCCAGCATCACACAGCGGCAGCCCGAACGGGCCGCCTGCTCCGCCATCTCGACCGCCCGGCGCACCCCGTAGCAAAATCCGGCGGAGCGGGCCAGCTCCAGCTTCATCGCCCCGCCAGAGGCTTCAGCGCCTCGATGCGCCGCATCAGGTCTTCCGCGATGGCGCGATACTCCTCCGCAGTGCCTTTCCGTCCGGCCACCTTGGGATAATAGGGCTGCCCAAAAACGACGGGATTCAACCGGAACCATTTCTTTTCCGCCGGCATGTAAATGGGAACGATGGGTACCCCGGTGCGTACCGCCAGCATGGCCGCTCCGGTCTTGGCGTCTCCAAACTCCCCGTCCTGATGACGGGTCCCCTCGGGGAACATGAGCAGCTTCTCCCCCGCCTTCAGGTACTTCATGGCGGTTTTGATGGCCGCTACATCGGACTGTCCCCGTTTGACGCCGAAGATCCCGCCGTGCTTCAGGATCCAGCCCAGGACGGGCCAATGCATGACCTCCTCCTTGGCCATCACATGAATCTGGTTGGGCCATCCCATGGCATAGGCCACAAAAAGCGGGTCGCTCATACGGGTGTGATTGGCACAGTAAAGCGCCCCGCCCTTCGGCAGATTCTGCTTCTGGATCGCTTTGGTGGGCTTGAGTAGGCGAAACACCGGCCAAATCACAAGATAGGCCAGGATATAGACGATATTCATGCCTGTAAACGCTCCTTAATGGTCTGCAAAAGCACCTGGAAGCTCTCCTCCAGGGTATTCCCGGTAGTATCCACCAGCAGGGCGTCCTCCGCCTGCCGCAGCGGAGCCGCCGCACGGCGGGTGTCGTTTTCGTCCCGCTTTCGAATATCGCGGAGCACCGTCTCATAATCGGTCTCCTGTCCCCGCTGCTGCAGCTCGGCAAACCTGCGCCGGGCCCGGTCCTGGGCCGAGGCGGTGAGAAACAGCTTCACGTCGGCCCCGGGCAGCACCACCGTGCCGATGTCCCGTCCGTCCATGATCACATCGCCGCGCCGGGCCAGTTCCCGCTGGCGCTCCAGCAAAAACGCGCGCACCGCGGGGATGGCGGATACGTCGGAGGCGTAACGTGAAATCTCATGGCGGCGGATCTCCCGGGTGACGTCCTCGCCGTCCAGATACATATGCTGCACACCGTCCTGCTCATACCGCAGATCGATCTCCATTCCGTCCAACAGCGCGGTCACCGCCCGGGCGTCGGTAGGCTCCACGCCCTTCCGGAACGCGCACAGCCCGACGGTGCGGTAGATCGCCCCGGTATCCACATAGAGATAGCCCAATTCCTGCGCCAGCATCCGGGCCAGGGTGGACTTCCCCGCCCCGGAGGGCCCGTCGATGGCGATACTGTGATAATTCATGCGTCTTCCCCCTGGCAGTATTGAGCGGCGCCCTCTCCGGCGGCATGGCCGGTGGACCAGGCGATCTGGAGGTTGAAGCCGCCCGTATAAGCGTCCACATCCAGCACCTCGCCGGCAAAAAAGACACCCGGCAGGCGTTTGGAGGCCATGGTCCCCGGGTCGACCTCTGCGGTCTTCACGCCGCCGGAGGTGACGATGGCCTCTGCGATGGGGCGCGGCCCCCGGATTTCCACCTGCAGCCCCTTCATGGTTTCCAGCAGCCGCCGGCGTTCCGCTTTCGTAATGGAATGGACCTTACGGTCCGCCGGGATTCCGGAGCGCTCGGCCAGGACCGGCGCCATCAGGCGGGGCGCCAGATGCTCCAGCACATTGTGGAGATCCCGGTTTGCATTCTCCTCAAATTCCCGCAGCAGGCGGCGGTCCAGCGTCTCCTCCTCCAGGGCCGGTTTGAGATCGATGCGAATGGTGTAATGTTCGCGCTCAAAGTCCCGCATGTGGGCGCTGGCGCTGAGGATCAGCGGTCCGGACAGGCCGAAATGGGTAAATAAAAGTTCGCCCTGAGCGGCATAGACCGTCTTTTTCCCACTGTTTTTTACCTGCACTCCCACATTGCGAAGCGAGAGCCCCTGCATCCGGGCGCAGAGATCCCCCTCTGCCTCCAGCGGGACCAGAGAGGGCCTGGGCGGCAGCAGGGTATGCCCCAGCGCACGGGCCAGCTCGTATCCGTCTCCGGTCGAGCCGGTCAGCGGATAGGATACGCCTCCCGTGGCGATGACAACGGCTCTGCAGGGATAGTCTGCGTGCGCTCCCTTTACCCCGGCGAGTGCGCCCGCCTCCAGCAAAAGCCCGCAGGCCCGGTCCTGCACGATCGCCACGCGGGCCCGGCGCAGGGCGCGCAGCAGGGCGTCGATGATATCGGCGGCCTGATCGGAACAGGGAAATACCCGTCCCCCCCGCTCCGTCTTCAGCGGGACCCCCTCTCCCTCAAAAAACGCCTTCACCGACTCCGGCGGGAATCGGGTGACGGCGCTGGTCAGGAAACGGCTGTTATGGGGGACGTTCTGGAGCACCTGCGGGACGGCGCAGTCGTTGGTCACGTTGCAGCGGCCCTTGCCGGTGATATAAAGCTTGCGCCCCAGCTTCGGGTTGCGCTCCAGCAGGGTCACACGGGCGCCCCGGCGGGCGGCGGCAAGGGCGGCCATACATCCGGCCGCCCCGCCGCCGATCACGATGATGTCAGTCAATTCTGCTCTTCAACCTTTTCATAGACTTCATATTCGTCCCAGATCTGCTCCAGAGTCTCGAAGGTATGGGACAAATCGTCGTTCTTTTTCCTTCCGATGGCCACGATCAGCGCGTTGACCAAGCTGAGGGGGGCCACCAGAGAGTCCACAAAGGAAGCCATATCGCTCTTGGCCAGCAGCGTCAGGGTCGCGATGGGCGCCAGCGGGGACGCCTCGCTGTCGGTCAGGGCGAGCACGGCCGCGCCCCGGTCATGGGCAAACTGCATGGCCTTGACCGTGCGGCGGGAATAACGGGGAAAGCTGATGCCGACGATCACATCCTGAGGCCCAATGCGCAGGAGCTGTTCGAACACCTCGCTGGTGGAGGTCGCATGGACGACCGTGACATTATCAAAGATCAGGTTAAAATAGAAGCCCAAAAAGCTTGCAATGGCGGCGGCGGAACGCACGCCCAGAATGTAGATGTGGCGGGCGGAGACGATGGCGTCCACCGCCTGATCGAACTGCGCCCGGTCGGTCTCCTCCAGCGTGAGGTGAATCTTCTCGATATCCGACTGCATGACCATGGACAGGATGTCCTGATTGCCGATACGATCGTTGGAGACCTCGATGCGCTGCACGGAAGTGAGCTTGCTGCGGATCATCTCCTGCAGGGCCTTCTGCATGGCGGGATATCCGTCGTAGCCCAGCTCCGCGGCAAAGCGCACCACCGTGGACTCGCTGACGCACACCGTTTTGCCCAGCTTGCTGGCCGTCATGAAGGCTGCCTTGTCGTAAGACTCCAGGATGAAATTTGCAATGAGCTTCTGTCCCTTGGAAAAGGTGCTCATATTCGTTTGGATCAGGGATAAGATATCTTTTGTCATGCTGTCCGACCTCCCGGTACTCTGCCCGCCCTTGGAACAGAAATGCGTTTCAAATTATATGATAGCGGGAAACGGGACAAAATGCAATCCTTTTTTGCAAGTTGTTTCACTTTTCCTGCAAAAGTGCAATTTCTTCTCCGGTCAGCCGCCGCCAGCGGCCGCTGGGGAGCGCGCCCAGCGCCAGCGCGCCCTCCCGGACCCGCACCAGGCGCTTCACCGTTAGCCCGGCCGCATCGCACATACGCCGGACCTGACGGTTTTTCCCCTCGTGGATCACCACGGACAAAACGTCTCCCCGGGGCGTCTGCTCCAGCAGCGTCACCCTTGCAGGACGAAGGGGAACGCCGTCCAGAGACATGGGGCCGCGCAGAACGGGCAGCCCCGCCGCCGTATCCCCGTTTACCCATACCCGGTATTCCTTTTCCACCTCATGGCTGGGATGGGTCAGCCTATGGGTCAGCGCCCCGTCGTCGGTCATCAGCAGCAGGCCCTCGGAGTCCAGGTCCAGCCGCCCCACGGGCCACACCCGCGCCCCGCAGGAGCGCACCAGCTCCGCTACGGTCCGTCTCCCCTTCTCGTCGGAGAGGGTGGTCACGTATCCCCGCGGCTTGTGAAGCATCAGATAGGTGCGCGCCTGAGGCCGCGTCAGGCTCCGTCCGTCCAGTCGGATATCGTCCCGCTCCGGGTCGGCCTTGTCCCCCACCCGGGCAGGCATTCCGTTGACGGTCACCCGGCCGGCGGAGAGATAGCACTCTGCCGTCCGGCGGGAGGCCGCCCCGCAGGCGGATAAAATTTTTTGCAGGCGTTCCTCCATGGCCCGTTCCTTTCTATGTAAAGGCCCCTTCTTCCGCGAAATGGAGCCTTTGAATCCGAACGCTCACCTTCCGAACCAATCCCACAGCCGTTTTATCAGACCGGCCGGACCCGAGCGGTCGTCCCGGACGTCCCGGCTGTAGCACAGCGGGAGGTCTCCCACCAGTTCGCCGCCCAGATAAACGCGCAGGCGGCCGGCCTCCGCACTGGCGGTCACCGGGGCCTGCACCTGCTGCGGCAGCTGGAGCTCCGTCCGGAGTTCCTCTCCCCTGGCCAGCGGATAGGCCAGGCCCTCGGCCGCCTGCACCGATACCAGGCGGCATAAACTGCCCTGTACCGGAAGACTGCCGCAGATCTGCCCCGCCTGTACCAGGACCTGTCTGGAATAAGCGGTAAAGCCGTAGTCCAGCAGAGCCGCATGGTCGTTCCAGTCGTCCGGATCGTTGAGGGTGACTGCAATGAGCTGCCGCCCATTCCGCTCCGCGCTGGAGACCAGGGTGCGCCCCGCCTTTTCTGTGTAGCCGGTCTTCATCCCGGTACAGCCTTCGTAGCGCCAAAGCAGCCGGTTGTGGTTGGTGAGGCTCCGCCCCCCGATGGTAATGGTGCGGGTGCTCACGATCCGGGCCAGCGGTTCCGACGCCAGCACCGCCCGCGCCAGAAGCGCCATGTCGGCAGCCGAGGAATAGTGCCCTGCCTCGTTCAGGCCGCTGGGATTGGTAAAATGCGTGTGTTCCATTCCCAGCGCGACGGCTTTGTCGTTCATCCAGCCCACGAAGGTCTCCGTATCTCCCCCGCAGAAGCCCGCCACCGCCAGAGCCGCGTCGTTGCCCGAATGAAGCAGCAGGCCGTAGAGCAGCGCTTCCATCGTAATCTGTTCTCCGGCACTCAGGTAGAGCGAGGAGCCTTCCGCCCCCGTCCATTCCGGCTTGATGGTCACCACCCGCCCCAGCTCCGGCTGGGCCTGGACCGCCACCAGGGCGGTCATCAGCTTGGTAATACTGGCAATGAGCCGCTCCTCGTCCGGGTTCTTGGCGTAAAGTACGCGCCCGCTCTCGCCGTCCACCAGGATGGCGGCGGAGGCCGACACGCAGGGCGCCGCCTCCGCCGCCCGGGCGGGTGGGCACAGCAGGAGCAGGGACAGCAGGAGCGGCAGGATCCGTTTCAAAAAGCATCACCTCGAACAAGCGATGCCGTCAGTATATGCCTCAGAAGGACTCTTTATCCCCCTTGTCCTGCTGCTTCTCAAGGAAGCCGGTGACCTTGTCGATCACGTCGGGCACCATCTCCACCACCCGGTCCACCGTGCTGGCCGGCGGCGGCGCCACGGGCAGGAGCTTGACCGTATCCCCCTTCACGATCAGGAAGGCCACAGGAGACAGGTTCATGCCCGCCCCGCCGCCGCCGCCGAAGGCGTTGTCCTCTTCCGGCTTCTGGTTTTTGGTCGTAAAGTCGCTGCCGCCGGAGGCAAAGCCCACGCTGAGCTTGGAGACGGGGATGATCGTGACCCCATCCGCCTGAATGGGCTGGCCGATGATGGTGTTTACGTCCGCGATCTCGCGGATCTTCTGCATGGTGGTGGTCATCAAATCTCCGATGGGATGCTGCTTTTCCATGTTTAACCGCCTCTTTCTGTATTGGTTGAAGTTTTTCACAGGCCGCGCCGCAGCGGGCCGCCTGCGGCTCTTTGCCGGGCGCTTGCCCCGCAGCTTTATGGGGAACGCCGGAAGCGCATTCCGTATTCCGGACGTTCCGCGCCTTCTTCTGACGCAAACGGTCCTCAGGAATCGCTCTTGGCGAGGGGCGCGGCGCCGGTCTTATGTTCCGCCTTATATTCTGCGAACAGGCGCAAAAACCGCACCGTCAGTCGTATCCCCATGTGCAGCGCCGTTCCGATGCTCAGGGTGAGCTGCGCAAACAGCACAACGGTGGGGCGCTGCGCCTGAAAGTCCACCCTTGTACGGATACACCGTTGCTGCACATTGAAATTTTGCTCGATCAGAGGCCAAATCATACCGAGGAATGCGTTTGCTCCGCCGAACGCCATGGCCGCCGCCGCCGGGTCCGCCGCCGCCACCGTCAGATCCAGCCGGAGCACGTCGATGCGGATCTTGCGCTTCATGCGCCCCGCGGCCTCCGCAATCAGCGGCAAGAATTTTTTCACCAGAGCCACTGAGCCTCCCTTTGGGGCCGGTTCCTTGGCTGCGGCGCCGTTCTTTTTTCTTTTTTTTCGCGCGGACCCGGCTTTTGTCCCGTTTCCTCTGCGGGGGAAGACCGTAAGCAGGAAGGGGCCCGTCTTGACACGGACCGTCACGCCGGAGGCGGCGTACTCCACCTGCGCCCCCAATCGAACGAAGGACAGCAGTACCAGTACCAGCAGAACGATTCCCAGTATGAACAGCGCCTTCACCGGTCTTACGCCTCCTCCTCCGCCCGTGCCAGCACCTGAGCCGCCTGGGCCAGCTCTTCTTCCGTGGTCTCTGTCTGGGCGGCATTTTCCGCCCGGCCGGCCCGCAGCCGCTCCACCGCCGCCTGCATCTCCAGGGTAATCTGCCCGTCCTCCGGGCCGGCGTTGGGCAGCTCGGGCAGCTCCTCCAGGCTGGACAGTCCGAAGCAGCGCAGGAAATTCTGGGTGGTGCGGTACTGAATGGGCCGTCCCGGCACTGCCAGACGGCCGCATTCCTCGATCAGCTCCCGCTCCAACAGCAGTCCCACCGTGTAGGAGCTATCCACGCCGCGCACCTGGTCCACATAAGCCCGCGTAGCGGGCTGGTAATAGGCGATGACGGCAAGCACCTCCAGCGCAGGCTGGGACAGGCGGGCGGGCTTGCGGCTCTCAAAGGCCCGGCGGATGGGAGCTGCAAACTCCGGCGCGGAACAGAGCTGATAGCTGTTCTCCATCCGCAGCAGGCGGATGCCCCGGCGCTCATAGCTGTAGTAGTCGGCCAGGCGCTTGCACACGGCGTCCGCCGTGGCCTTGTCGATCTCCAGCGCCAGGCAGATGCGTTCCACGCCCACCGGCTCCCCGGCGGCAAAGAGGATGCCCTCAATGGCCGATTCGATCTCCTTCAATTCCATATCTTACCCCCGATCCGGCGTGTTCGATACGCTTTTTTCCTTCAAAATCACGGATTCCACACGCTCTGCGCTCTAAAAACAGCGGAAGCTCTTTTTCATGAAGATTCGGATCAAAGATCAGTGGAAACTTCCAACGTCCGGTCGGCCTCCCCGTCGATACAGGTAACCGTACAGTCGGACGCTGTGCCCGCCAGGCGCAGCCGCCTGGCCCGGCACAGCTCCAGCACGGCAATAAAGGTGGCCACGATCTCCGAACGGCTGCGGTTGCCCTGGAACAAGGTCCGAAAACGGGTCACGCCGAACTGGACCAGCCGCCGGAGGATCTCTCCGGCCTTATCGGCCACCGGATAGGGCTCCCGGCCCACGATGCCCTCGAAGGCCGCCATGGGAGGCGGCATCTTATGGTCTACCCGCTCCAGCACCGCCGTCATCGCCCGCAGGAGATCATCCTTCTGGTGGACGTAGCGGTAGCTTTTGTCCGCCGGTATAGGCTCGGGCACCTTGGCAATATAATCCCGGCCGATGGCGTAGCGGTCGGACAGCTCCGGGATGACCGCCTTGATCCGTGCAAAATTCTCGTGGCGCTGGTGCTCCTCCAGCGAGGCGATGAGCTGTTCCATCTCGCTCAGGGCCTCCTCGTCGTGGATGGACAGGAGCATCCTGGTCTTGATGAAAACCAGATGGGCCGCCATGGTGACGAATTCGCTGGCCACCTCCAGATCCAGCTCCTTGCGCTGGTCCATCCACGCCAGATACTGGTCCAGAATGAGGGAGATCTGGATATCCTTGATCTCCATCTTATTTTTGGAGAGCAGATGCAGGATCAGATCCAGCGGGCCGTTGAAGTCCTCCAGATCCTCGTCCCTGGCCCGGACCACCTTTTCCAGATGAAAAATCGGCGTTTCGATGGGGCTCACCTCATAACAGATTCAAAATCACAGATGCATTCCGGCTGACCAGCAGCCAGTCCAGCGACATGCCCGTGGCCGAACAGAACAGCTGGAGCACATGCGTCATCAGGAAGGACAGCGGCGTATCGAACACGCCGGAGACGACCAGCAGGATCATCACGATCATCACATAGCGCTCATAACGCAGGATGGTGTGGTAGATCCGGTCGGGCAGCAGGGCAAACAGGATCTTCGAGCCGTCCAGCGGGGAGATGGGGATCAGGTTAAAAAGCCCCATGCCTGTGCCCAGAAGCGCCAGATTGGACAAAACGCACAGTCCCAGCAGGCTGGCGTGGTTCAGCGGAGCAAAGCGATAGATCAGGGCGCTTCCCCCCACCGCAGCGAAGGCCAGCAGAAAATTGCAGGCGGGCCCCGCCAGGGCGGTGAGCGCCATGCCGCGTTTGGGGTGTTTAAAGTAACGCATGTCCACCGGAACCGGCTTTGCCCACCCCACCCGGGCCACCACCATCATGATCAGTCCTACCGGGTCCAGGTGCTTTATCGGGTTGAGGGTGAGCCGTCCGGCGTTTTTCGCGGTGGGGTCCCCCAGGCGCCAGGCCGCAACGCCGTGGGAGAGCTCGTGGAGGGTGATGTTCAGCAGGGCCGCCGCCACGCTGATCAGAAGAGTCGCCAGTCCCCACCAGTCCATATTGCTGCGAAAATCTGAGAAAGCGCTCAAGCTCAGGCCCCCAATGTCAATTTTTCCTTCAGCCGCGCGAGTTCTCCGTCGGTCAGGTCCAGCCAGCGCAGATACTCCAGAACGGTGCCGTGCCGCGTCTCCAGCAGGGTCAGGCATTCCTCCAGATATTCCGGCCGGGAGCGGCCGATGAACGCCGCCGCCTCCGGGTGCTCCCGGCGGATGCGCCGGACCGTCTCCCGTATGTACAGCTCCGTCATCTGGTAGTCGGCCAACACATCGCTCCGCTCCACGCCGGCCAGGCTCAAAAGCAATGCGGCGATGCAGCCCGTGCGGTCTTTGCCCGCCGTACAGTGAAACAACACGCCCCCCTCGGCCTGTGCAATGAGCCGCAGGACCCTGGCGGGATTTTCCCTCCGTTCCAGCATCGCAAAATAGCCTCGCCCGATGTCGGACTCTTCGTTGGGCAGCTTCTCTCCGCCGACCATGGAAACGTGGTGATAAGCAAAACCGGGAATCCTGCTCAGCTCATCCGGCCTGCGCTCCAGCTCCCCATCGCTGCGCAGGTCGATAACGGTCCTTACGCCTCGTTCCAGCAGCCATCCGGCGTCCGCCTCCGACAGCCCCAGGGGATTGTCCCCCCGCAGCAGGCGGCCCCAGGCGGTATGTCCTCCGCCGGGCAGCGGATATCCTCCAAGATCCCGCAGATTCATCATATTCCCCAGAGGGATACGGCGCAGCATAGGCAATTCACTCCAACGATTGATACAGATCGTAGTATTATATCAAATTCCATTTCAAAACACAAGCGGCGGCCCGACGTCCCGGCAGGGCAGCATACGCTCGGAAACAGCCGCGGCCCCGGCGGAGTACACCGCCGGGGCCGCGCGTTTTTTTACTCCACCGTGACCGACTTAGCCAGATTCCGGGGCTTGTCGATGTCGCAGCCGCGCATCAGCGCCACGTAATAGGCAAACAGCTGCAGAGGCACTACCTCCAGGGAGGGCAGCAGCATGGGGTGGGTATCCGGGATCAGGATGGCATGGTCTACGGTCTTTTGAATCTCGTCGCCCCGGGATTGGGTCGTCAGTCCCAGTACGTCGGCGCCGCGGCTTTTGACCTCCACCACGTTGCTCATGGTCTTTTCAAACAGGGGACGGTACCCGGCCAAAGCCACCACCAGCGTACCCGGTTCGATGAGCGAGATCGTACCATGCTTCAATTCCCCGGCGGCGTAGGCCTCCGAATGGATGTAGGAAATCTCCTTCAGCTTCAGGGAACCTTCCAGTCCCACGGCATAGTCGATGTTCCGCCCGATGAAAAAGATGGACGGATGGTTGAAATACAGCGAGGCAAAGTACTGGATGTCCTCCCGGTTCTCCAAGATCGCCTCCAGCTTGGTCGGGATGAGCAGCAGCTCCTCCACAATAGCGTCGTAATCCGCCGCTCGGATGGTCTCCAGCGCCCTGGCACAGTACAGGCCGATCAGGTAGACCAACGCCAGCTGTGTGGAGTAGGCTTTCGTGGTGGCCACGGCGATCTCCGGTCCGGCCCAGGTGTAGAGCACGTCGTCGCTCTCCCGTGCAATGGTGGAGCCAACCACATTGACGATGGAAAGTACCCGCGCCCCGAGGCGCTTGGCCTCCCGCATGGCGGCCAGGGTATCGATGGTCTCGCCGGACTGGCTGATGACCAGGGCCAGGGTCTTATCCGTGACAATGGGATCGCAGTAGCGGAATTCCGAGGCCAGGGTGACCTCCACCGGCTTGCGCAGCAGCCGCTCCAGCGTGTACTTGGCCGTCATCCCCACATGGTAAGAGGAGCCGCAGGCAATAATGTAAAGCTTATCCACTTCACGCAGGTAGTCCGGCGTAAGGGACAAATCGTCCAAGACCACCCGCCCATCCTGGATACGTGGAAAGACCGTATCCCGGAAGGCTTTGGGCTGCTCCATGATCTCCTTGGCCATAAAGTGCTCGTAACCGCCCTTTTCGGCGGCGGAGATCTCCCAATCCACGTGGCAGCGCTCCTTCTCCACCGGCTGGAGCAGCGCGTCGTAGACCTGGATCCCGTCGGCGGTCAGAACCGCGATATCCCCGTCGTCCAGATAGGAGACCTCACGGGTGTATTTGATGACGGCGGTCACATCGGAAGCCAGAAAGTGGAACCCCTTGCCGTAGCCCAGGATCAGCGGGCTGTCCTTCCGGGCGGCGATCAGCTCGTCCGGCCGGTCGGCGCAGATGATGCCGAAGGCATAGGCGCCCTGGATGCGGTGGAGCACCTTGACCACCGCGCCCAGCAAATCGTCCTGGCCGTCCTTATAGTAGTATTCCAGAAGCTGCGCCACCACCTCCGTATCGGTCTCGGAGGCAAAGTGTACGCCCTGTGCCTGTAAAAACTCCTTGATCTCCACATAATTTTCGATAATACCGTTATGGACTACAGCGATCCGGCCGTCCTCACTGACATGGGGGTGGGAGTTCACGTCGGAAGGCTCCCCATGGGTGGCCCAACGGGTGTGACCCAGTCCCATATGGCCGTGGATGGTCTTGCCGCCGGCCACGATGTCGTCGAGCACCCGCAGGCGTCCCTTGGCCTTGACCACCTGCAGGCCCTCCTTCGCTCCATAGACTGCGATGCCCGCGGAGTCATAACCCCGATATTCCAGCCGGGCCAGACCGTCCAGCAGGATCGGAGCGGCCTCCTCCCTGCCGATAAAACCAACGATGCCGCACATAGGCGTATCCTCCTGTGGTATTTGGTATTGGAACCTCCACAGTATACCACGGGCGCTTTCGCGCCGCAATGGGGAAAGATGCAAATATTACCGCCTGCGCCCCGTTCCGGTCCGGACCTGTGCGGCCTCCACCAGGATGGTGTCCGCCCCAAAGCGCCGCACGGACGTCCAGGGAAACACCGTATCCTCCTCCCGGCCCAAAAGTCCGAACAGGCGCAGCCGCCCCGGCACCACCAGAGCAAGGACCTGCCCGCTGTCCAGATCCACTTCCACGTCCCCCACATAGCCGTAGCGGCTGCCGTCCTGTACGTTGATGATCTCCTTGTAGCGCAGCTCGGATATCCGGCATTCCATAACGCTCCCTCCCTATGGTTTCATTTTTATGCGGCCGGTGACGCATTCTATGCGGCTTACTATTTGGTAACTCACTTGTGCTTCCCGGATTTCGACGTTATAATCAAGCTTACCAACTTTTTCGGGAA
>NZ_JALFGV010000131.1:0-10178 GCF_022777125.1 Lawsonibacter sp. | reverse complement strand
TGCTGCCGCTGCCGCCTGCGCCGTAAGCGCTCCTGGCTTCGTTCTTCCTTCCGTTCCGCCGCATCGACCCGCAGCTGCTTGGTCTGCTCGTCCAGCTCCTCTTTCCAGGCCGTCCCCTTCTCCGCCGCCTCCAGCACCTTGTCCGCCAGATTTTCGCCCAGCTCGTCGGACAGCTCCCGGATCCGCCCGGCCAATGCGTCGATCTGCTTCAGCTGGCGGTTGAGCCTGGCGATGGAGCTGCCTGTGGCCGCCAGATCCACCGCTATGACCGCTCCGAAGCAGGCCAGCAGGACCACGCCCAGCGTATGGGGCAGCAGGCGCACCAGCAGCATCACCGTCGGATGGAGCAGATCCACCACGAACAGCCCGATCAGCCCCCAGGCGATGGAAAAACGCAGGCAGATATAGCCGCCCAGATTGAAGGGCTCGTCGGAGTAATCCCACCAGCGCTGATGGAAGAGCTTCTCCAGCACAAATCCGGCCGCCAGCTCCAACAGGGAGGTCAGCAGCACCGACCCCAGAAAGAGCAGCAGCAGGTTCTGCTTGAGCGGCTCCAGGCAGAGGAAAATAATGGCCGCGCCGAAGCCGTAAATGGGACACACTGGCCCGTTGAGGAATCCCCGGTTGACGAATTTCCCCGTCACCAGGGCCGCATAGCTCACCTCGGTACACCAGCCCAGCAGCGCATAAACAAAGAAAATCCATAAAAGCTCATATCCGCTGTACATGCGTTCTCCTCCCTCCCCGGGAAACCCGGCGTCTTCCCGTCAAGCCACAAAAAAGGCCCACCACAGCAGGGTGGGCCTTTTTCGATCCCGATCCGCGCTCCCCCGCGCTTTCAAGCCTTCTTCCGCGCGGAGCCGCGGTAAGCGCCAGCTGCCGGAGCTTAAAAGGGCTGCCCCGGGTCATTCGTGGGGCCGCCGTAGTTGGGTCCGTACCCGCCGGATTGCGGCCCGCCCTCCGCCGTCTGGGGGCCAAACGCGCCGTGGACCACGTAATCGTAGAAATTGGCTTCAGCGGCCCCCATATAGGGGTTGAGCCACAACCCCAAAATGCCTAATGTAAAGGGCGTCAGCAGAATCCACCCAAGGAAGGACAGATCCAGCACGAACAAAGAGCCCTTCCAGCCGCGCATGGCCTGCTTGCTGCGGGAAATCGCCTCCAGGCTCCCCATATCCGGGTCGTCCAGCAGCAAATAATAGGCCAGGCGGTAACGGTAACTCACCGCGATGCCGAAGCCAACGCCCGCGATGCAAAGCACCACCGCCAAGGCGATGAGCACGCCGCTGTCCAGCACCGCGGCCAGGATCATGACGGCCAGATAGGGGATCATGGCCAGCAGGGTCCATAATCCGGTAAACACGCTGATCAGGATGGCGCAGATCAGCACACGGCCGATCCGTGCGAAACCGTCCATCAGGTTGCGGTAGCCCGGCTGCTCACCGCGGGCCAGGCGCAGGCTGTAAGAGGTGTACCCGAAGCCCATGACGCAGGTATACAGAGAGATCAGGAGCTCCAGCACTGCGTAAAGGGCAACCCGGCCCGGGAGGAACACATAGTGAAAAATCGTCTCCGGGTCATAGATGCCGTCCAGCAGATACATGTAGGCGATCTGAAAGGGGTTGTTCACAAAGTACATGATGGCGCTGGCCAGCACACTGGTCAGCAGCACATAGACCAGCGTCACCAGCATGGGGTGAGGATAGGCGCCCCGCATGGCGTTTCTGGCTTGAAATTTGGCTTCCGGTCGGTTGAATCCCATTCCAAGATCCCTCGCAATCTCTGTTTGAACGCTCCTGCCAGGACCGCGCAGCGGCCTGCGGCGTCGGTCAATCGGCACAAGAGCCGCTATGCGGGTATTGTACCATACTACCGCTCCGATTGCAAGGCGGGCAGCCGCACCTGGAACCGGACGCCGCCGGGGATATTCTCCGCCGTACAGCTTCCCCCATGGGCCAACACGGCGGCGCGGACGATGGCCAGCCCCAGCCCGGCCCCGCCGCGGGCCCGGCTGCGGGAACGGTCTCCCTTGAAAAAGGGCTCCCACAGGCGGGGCAGGTCCTGTTCCGGGACCGGCTCCCCGTCGTTCTCCACCGTAAGCACCGCCTGCCCCCGGACCCGTTCGGTCTGCACCCGCACCGCGCCCCCGGCGGGGCAATGGCGCAGGGCGTTGGAGGTCAGGTTGGAGAGGACCCGTTCCAGCCGGGCCCGGTCGCCGGACACCAATGCCGGATGCAGGTCGGGCTCCAGGCGCACACCTTTGGCTCGTGCGCCTGGAGCCAGCCGGGACAGGGTCTCTTCCGCCAGCTCCGCCAGTTCCACCGGCAGGACCTCCGAACGCACCGCACCCGCCTCCAGCCGGGACAGGTCCAGCATCTCCCCCACCAGCGCGCCCATTCGGTCGCTCTCATCCAGGATAATATCCAGATACTGCGCCCGCTTTTCCGGGGCGATGTCCTCCCGCAGGGCCTCCGCATGGGAACGGAGCACAGCCAACGGGGTCTTCAGCTCATGGGCGGCCGCCCGGGCGAAGTCCCGCTCGCGGGTCAGCTGCGCCTCCCGTCTGGCCTGGTCGGAATGGAACGCCGCCGCCAGGGCGTTCAATTCCCGGATGGGGCCGTTTTCCGGACAGGACGCTCCCTCGGCCACCCGGGCGCACAGCTGCTCCACCGGCCCGGTCACCTGCCTGGACAGGCGCGCGGACAAAACCAGCAGGACGATCAGGGTCAAAAGGCCCGTGCTGAGGTACAGCCCCGCCTCCTGCTTCAGCGCGGCGGGCAGCACGTCGCACTGAACGGCCAGATACTGCAGCACCGTGTTGCCCATTGTGCTCCCCAGGGCAAACCCCCCGTCCTTCCAAACGGAGCGCTCCGCCCCGGCGATCTTCCGCTCCAGGATGGCCTGGGCCTCCCGGAAGGAGGCCAGCCGCCGTTCCATGTTGACGGAACCGTCCTTCCCATTGCTGCTCCAGGACGGCAGCAGCACGCTGCGCACCTGCAGGTAGGCGAAGTCCCAGGTTTCGCCCGCCCCCTCCAGGGCGGTCTCCACCATGGTGTCCGCCGTGCCGTCGGGATGGATGATCTCGATCTTCTGCACGGCGATGGCGTGGCCCGGCCGCTCCAGCCCGGTGATCCGGGCAAAGGAGCCGTCCCCGCTCCAGGCGCCCTCCCGGTCGTCCGGCGGGTAGACGGCGTACTCCCACCCCGACCGGTGGGACACGATCCAGCGGGCCAGCTCCAGCTGGCCCCGGTCGTCCAGCCCCTCGTCCAGGGAGATGTACCACCGCTGGCCGATGTCCACGCCCTCCCGGTGGCCCCAGCCCCAGGCCAGCTGGCTGCGGACATATCCCGCCTCCGTCCGGGCCGTCAGGGCCATCCCTCCGTCCATTTCGCTGACCTGCCCCAGCGAGAGGGAGCTGAGGTTGTTCCGCAGGATGTTCGCCGCCTCGTCCCCCAGTCCGTTGGCGAGGTTGTTCTCATAGAATTCGCAGTGCTCCTCCAGACTCGTCTGGGCGGAACGGGCCGCGGCTTTGGCGCTGCTCTCCAGCTCCCGGCAGGTATTGTGCGTCAGCAGGGCCATGGTGCCCAGCCAAAGCAGGGCAAACGTCCCGCCCAGGGGCCGCAGCAGCTTCCAGCGCAGCCTCCGGGGCCCCGCGCTCCAAAAACGCCTCATCCCTCGCACGCCTCCTCCAGCTGATACCCCGCCTTGAACACGGTTTTGATCTGCTTTCCGGCGCTCCCCAGGGCCGCGCGCAGGCTCTTGATGCGCACGTCCACCGCCCGCTCGTCTCCGTCACAGTCGAGGCCCCAAACCTTATCCAGCAGCTGGGCACGGCTGAGGACTCTTCCCGAATTGTGCAGCAGGCACAGGAGCAATTCATATTCCCGCGGGGATAATTTGATCGTTTGATCACTAACTGTACAGACGCGGCGGCCCGGATCCACGGAAATGGCTCCGCAGCGCAGCCGTCCGTCCGCGCTTTGACCGCGGCTCCGGCGGATCAGCGCCTCCGTTTTGGCCAGCAGCACCGCCAGAGAAAAGGGCTTGGTCACATAGTCGTCCGCGCCCAGGGCATAGCCCCGGAGCACGTCCTCCTCCCCGCCCAGTGCGGTGAGGAACAGGATGGGTACTCCGCTGCCACACCGCACCGCCCGGCAGACGGCAAAGCCGTCCAGCTCCGGCATCAGCACATCCAGCAGCAGCGCGTCGTAATCATGGTCCCGCAGCAGGTCCAGGCACTCGGCGCCGTTTCGGGCCAGGTCGCACGCCCAGCCATGGGCGGCGAGATAGTCCCGCACGATATCCCGCATCCGTGCCTCGTCCTCCGCCAGAAGTACTTGATAACCCATGCGCTCCGCTCCTTTCCCGGATATCTTACCTCAATCTTATGTCCGTTCTGTGTCGTACCGCCGCACGAAAAATTCCCCGGAGCCGGGCTCCGGGGAATTTTTGTCGTTATCTGCGGCCTGCGCCGCCGCCGCGGGAGCCGCCGCCCCCGAAGCCGCCCCGGGAGCCGCCCCCGAAGCCGCCGCCGAACCCGCCGCGCCCGCCGAAGGACCCGCCGGAGAATCCGCCGCCAAAGGAGGAGCCGCCCGGCCTGCGGCCTGCGCCGCCGCCGCGGGAGCCGCCGCCCCCGAAGCCGCCCGAAAACGTGCCGCCCCGGGGCGGGCGGGGTCCTCCGCCGAAGCCGCCCGGCCGGCCGGGACCGCCAAACCCGCCGGGGCCGCGGGGCGGCCGGGGCGGGCGCGGGCGGTGCGGGCGCCCAAAGAGAAAGGGCCGGTAGATGTAGGGCGGGGGCGGCATGCCCGGCATCAGATAACGTCTGCGGTAACGCCGGTAGCGCATGCCGTCACACACACAGACCACAACGATCAGCAGCACCACCGCAACGACGGCCAGCAACGCCCCGATGGAGCCCACGACGGTGGTCACTGCGCCTGGGCCGGCCGGTTCCGGATAATAATCAAATTCGTTCCCCGCACCGCCGCTCCCCTGGCCCCGACCGGCGCTCAGGCCGCCGTAATAACTGTCGTACCAGTCGTAGAACGCGTCAAAGACCTTCCGTACCCCGGCATCATAGTCCCCCGCGGCAAAGTCGCTCTCCAAGTAGTTCCAGAGATAATCGTCCAGTTTGGACGCGGTGAGGGCATTCTGGATGCCGCTGCCCTGCAGGGCATAGTAGTTTTCCTCCCCGATGGCCAGCAGAAGGAGCAGTCCGTTATCGGCGTCCGCGTCTCCGATGCCCCAGTCGTTGAAGATCTCATAGGCGTAATCGTCGATCTCCATGCCGTCCAGGAAGTCCACCGTGACCACCACGATCGCTCCGCCGGTGGCCGCGGTCAGCGTCTCGTTCTGGGTCATGATGTAATCCTCCGTGGCGTCGCTCAGCACGCCGGCATAATCCCCCACGTAGGTGTTTTCGGGCGCCTGCACCACTGCCAGCGCCGGGGCCGTCAGCAGCGCCATGCACAGCAGGGCGCAGAGCAGCGCGGATAAGTTCGTTTTTCTCATCGCTCTCTCCTAATCATTCACATCAGCCACCAAAGCCAGTTCCTTGACCGCTCCCAGATTTCGCAGCAGCACCGCGGGAAAGCGCCCCAGCACCTTGCGGTTGAAGCGGTCGGCCGCTTTACTGTATTCATCCCGGCTCATGCGGTCGGCGGCCCCGGACAGCTCCGCCTCAAACCCGTACAGGTACTGGGCGTCCTTTTCCGACACGCCCGCCGCCCGCAGCTGCGCGATGACCTGGGCGCATACCGCACCCATGTTCACGTCGGCTTCCGGAAAGGCGCCCTTGTCCGGGTCGGCGTTGCCCTGCGCCCAGGCGATGGCCCCTTCCAGGTCGGAAATTCCGTCGGTCTCCGGGTACCGCCGGGCCACCGTCAGCAGATTTTGCGCCGTGCCGATACGGTCCTGCAGGTCGGAGGCCACCGAACCGCCGTCCCCCTGCCCGCCCTGGGCGAAGAGCTCCAGCACCTGGGCGCGCTGGGCGTTCACGGAACGCAGGCATCCCAGGGGGGCGGACAATACGATGACCGCCGCCAGCACCACCAGGGCCCCGGTATAGGATTTCAGAAACTTCATAGGCTCACCTTGCTTTGCAGAATTCCGCTCGCGTCTCCGCGCCAAAGGCCCGGGCGCTGCCCAAACGGCGCCATGACCGCTTTTTTGACCCGTCTACCCCCGCAGCTCCAGCAGCTTCTGCTTCAGCTCGCCCTCGATGCGGCCCAATTCGACCTCGGCCTCCCGGCGCTTTTGGGCGCCGTCCTGCTGGATCTTCATGACCTCGTCCAGCGTGGAGATGAGCTGCTGGTTGGTGTGCTGAAGGGTCTGGATATCCACCACGCTGCGCTCGGCCTCCTTGGCGGTCTCGATGGTGCCCATCTTGAGCATGTCGGCGTTCTTCTGCAGCAGCTCGTTGGTCATGTTGGTCACCGCGCTCTGGGCGGCGGTGGCCTGGCGGGAGTGCTCCAGGCCCAGGGAGAGCACCATTTGGCTCTTCCACAGGGGGATGGTATTCACCAGGGAGGACTGGATCTTTTCCAGCATGAGGCTGTCGTTGTTCTGGATCAGGCGGGTCTGAGGCCCCATCTGGATGGAGATCATGCGGGTCAGCTCCAGATCATGGATCTTCTTCTCAAAGCGGGAGCACATGTTCGCCAGGTCGTTGTAGGCCTGGGCATCCTCCTGGGCGCCGGTCTCGGCGGCCTTTCTGCGCAGCTGCTCCAACTCGTTCTCCCGCACCTGGGCAAGGCGCTTCTTACCCGCCAGGATATACATGGTCAATTCCTTATAATACTTGGTGTTCAGGTCATACATCTGGTCCAGCATGGCAATGTCCTTCATCAGGGTCACCTGATGGTTCTCCAGCACCTGGACGATCTTGTCCACATTGGCCTCCGCCTTGGTGTAGGCCACTTTCATCGCCTCCAGCTCGTTGCGTTTCTTTTTGAAGAAGCCGAAGACGCCCTTCTCCTCCTCCTTGCCGAAGCCCTTGAGCTCCACCACCAGGGAAGACAGCGCCTGGCCCACCTCGCCCAGATCCTTGGTGCGCACGGAATTGAGCGTATTTTCCGAAAAGCCCGCGATATTCTTCTGGGCCGCCGCGCCGTACTGGAGCACCACGCTGGAATCGGTGATGTCGATCTTCTGCGCAAAGTCGTTGACCATTTTGCGCTCGGCCTCAGTGAGCTGGCTCTCGTCCAGCTGCACCGCCTTGGCGTCCCGCGCCTTCTGGGCGGCCGCCTCGTCCACCGCCACAGTGGGGTCCAGGGTCAGGCTGGGGGTCTCCGGCGCCTTGGGGGCCTCGGCGGCGGCAGCGGCGGTATTCAAATCGGGGGAAAGGGTCAGTTCAGGGGTAAAATCGGCATGATCCGTCATGGTCTTCATCCTCCATTGTTATCATCAAGTCGTTGTTTCACCGTTCAGCGGCCCAGCTGCGTCCCGCCCAGGCCCTCCTGGGAGAGCATCTGCTCCATCACGGTAATATCGGTGGAAATATCCAGCGCCTCGTCGGCGAACAGGGCGTCCAGCTGCTTGTCGTAGGCCAGCACCACCGTGTCCAGCATCGCTTCGATCTTACCCATGGTGCCGTCGATGTTGGCCCCCGCCACCCCCGCGTCGTCCATGCGGTCATACGCGTTGAGCAGCTTGAGGGTGGTGGGCAGGTAATAATTGAGGAAGCGCCGGATCTGGGGCAGCTTTTTGGGGTTTTCCGCCACATGGGCGAAGATCTTCTGGGTCACCCGCTCCATATGGTCGATCTGCCGGGAGATCTTTGCATCCTCAATGCTGTCGTTGAGCCGGCGCATCTCGGAGACGGCCCTGTCCCGCTCGGCCATGAGGGCGTCCATCTCCGGGTTTCCGGTCGTCACCGGCTCGCTGGGCGCCTCCGGCTCCGGGTCGGGCAGCACCAGCACCCGGTCGCGGAACAGGCGCCGCGCCGCCCAAAACACCGCGATGGAGAGCCCCGCCAAAAGGAGGAAGTGCCACAGGGCATACATCGGGCCCAGAAGCGCCCACACGATCCACAACGCCGCCGTTAGGTACAGCGGGACGGGGGATTTTTTCACGATCTTCGCCATCGGCACAGCCTCCATCCACGGGGCAGCGCCCCAGTTGGTTTTATTGTACCCCCTGCCCGGCGGGAGTGTCAAGAACACGTTGACTTTGCCGGGAAAACTCATTAGAATATTACTACTTATAGATTGGAAGGAAGTCTGCCCGCTATGCTCACTCTGAAAGAGTTCAAGGAAGCCCGCGCCGTGCTGTCCGGGGTCATTCTGAACACCTCCCTGGTCTACAGCAAGGCCTTCTCCAGGGCCACCGGGAACCAGGTATACATCAAGCCGGAAAACATGCAGGTCACCGGGGCCTATAAGATTCGGGGCGCCTACTACAAGATCAGCACCTTGTCCGAGGAAGAGAAGGCCCGCGGGCTGGTGACCGCCTCGGCGGGCAACCACGCCCAGGGCGTGGCCTACGCCGCCCAGGCCGCCGGAGTGGAGGCCACCATCGTCATGCCCACCACCACGCCGCTGGTCAAGGTCAACAACACCAAGGATTACGGGGCCAAGGTCATCCTGCAGGGGGAAACCTTCGACGACGCCGCGGCCCTGGCCGCCCAGCTTTCCCAGGAACAGGGCCTGACCTACGTACACCCCTTCAACGACCCCGCCGTCGCCACCGGCCAGGGCACGATCTCTTACGAGATCTTCCAGGACCTGCCCGACGTGGACGTGATCCTGGTGCCCATCGGCGGGGGCGGACTGGCCACCGGCGTGTCCACTCTGGCCAAGCTGCTCAACCCCAACGTGACCGTCATCGGCGTGGAGCCCACCGGCGCGGCCTCCATGAAAGCCAGTCTGGAGGCCGGACATGTGCTCACCCTGCCCCGGATCGAAACCATCGCCGACGGCGTGGCGGTCAAAACCCCCGGCGACCAGATTTTCCCCTATATCCAAAAAAATATCGACGATGTGATCACCATCGACGACGACGAGCTGGTGGACGCTTTTCTGGATATGATGGAAAAGCACAAGATGATCGTGGAAAACGCCGGATTGCTGCCCATCGCCGCCCTGAACCACCTGGACTGCAAGGGCAAGAACGTGGTGCCGGTCCTCTCCGGCGGCAACATGGACGTGATCACCGTGGCCAGCTTGGTGCAGCACGGGCTCATCAACCGCGGGCGGGTGTTCACCTTCTCGGTGCAGCTGCCCGACCGCCCCGGCGAGCTGCTGCGGGTGGCCTCCATCGTGGCCCGGGAAAACGGCAATATCATCAAGCTGGAGCACAACCAGTTCGTCAATATCAACCGCCAGAGCGGCGTGGAGCTGCGGGTGACGCTGGAGGCCTTCGGCCACACCCACAAGCGGGCGATCCTGGACGCCCTGTGCAAAGAGGGTTACCAGGCCCGGGAATGCCACACCAACGATTTCTACCATTAGTCCAGAGGGGGACGGCCCGTCCCAACCGGCTGCAGACCGCCCGCGCGCAGCGGGGCGCAGCCTTCTCAGGAAAGCGGCTTCCGCCTGGGGCATCGTCTCAGTCCAGGGGGGACACGGTCCCCCCTGGACATCTATATGATGCGGCGCGCTGTTCCGGGGCCCATGCCGCCGGGCCGGGTCTTGTGGGAGCCGGCGCGCAGGCGCCTGGGGAGGACCGGCAGCCGTCCCGGGGCGTCATCCGCTTGCCGTATCCTATGTCGCACCCCGCATCCCGGTGCCCCGCCCTTCTTCCGGCGGTATGGCCCATTTTAGCAGAACTTTCTGAAAAACCGACCAAGGAGTGGTGAAAAAATGATTAAAATCTCTCCCTCCATCCTCTCCGCTGATTTTGTGAATCTGGAGCGGGATATCGCCCGGGTGTCCAGCGCCGACATGCTCCACGTGGACGTGATGGACGGCTGCTTCGTACCCAACCTCACCATCGGCGTGCCGGTGGTGCAGTCCATCCGCAAATGCACCGACCTGTTTCTGGACGTGCACCTGATGATCGACAAGCCGGTGCGCTATGTGGAGGCTTTCGCCCAGGCCGGGGCCGACCTGCTCTCGGTCCATCTGGAGGCCGACCACCCCACCCGCATTCGGGAGGCCCTGCGCCAGATGGACCGGTGCGGGGTGAAGAAAGCGGTGGCCCTGCGGCCCATCACGAAGGCCGAAGCGGTCCTCCCCTAT
>NZ_JALFGV010000129.1:0-10258 GCF_022777125.1 Lawsonibacter sp. | reverse complement strand
TGTGTAGCCTGTGCCTGTCGCTGCTGCTGGGCTTTCTGCTGCACAGCGGCTGGGTGGCGCTGCTGCTCCTGCTGCCCGTGTCCGATCTGGTGAAAAATGTGCTGGACTTTTTGGCGGTGCGCCTGGTGCGGCCCCGTCCGGTGTTCCGCATGGCCCTGGAGCAGGGCGTGCCGCGGGAGGGGCGTACCCTCTGCGTGATCGCGGGGCTTCTGAGCGGGGAGAACTCCGGGCCGGAGTACGCCGCCCTGCTGGAGCGTTACCGGCTGGCCAACCGGGACGGAGGGGCGCAGCTGCGGTTCGGCCTGCTGGCCGACCTGCCCGACCGGGACGCCCCCATGGGAAGCCGGGCCGGACAATGGGTGGACGCGGCCCGCCGGGCCATCGATGCGCTCAACGAGACCTATGGCGGAGGGTTTTACCTCTTTTTCCGGGAACCCGTGTTCCAGAAGACCGACGAGCGCTACCAGGGCTGGGAACGCAAGCGGGGGGCGCTGCTGGAGCTGTGCCGCCTGCTGAAGGGGCGCAGGACCGGGCTGCAGGTGCTCTCTGGAGAACGCGGCGCGCTGAACGGCACCCGCTTCGTGCTTACCCTGGATTCGGATACCGCCCTCAACGTGGGCTCGGCCCGGGAGCTGACCGGAGCCATGCTCCACCCGCTGAACCGGGCGGTAGTGGACCGCCGCCGCCGTGTGGTGGTCTCCGGTTACGGGGTGCTCCAGCCCAGGGTGGGGGTGGAGCTGGGGGCGGCCAACAAGAGCCAGTTTGCCCGCATTTTTGCCGGACAGGGAGGGGTGGACCCCTATGGCTCCACCGCCAGCGACGTGTACCACGACCTGTTCGACCAGGGCACCTATACCGGAAAGGGCATATTCGACGTGGATGCCTTTTTTACCTGCCTGGAAGGCCGTTTCCCGGAAAACCGGGTCCTCTCCCACGATCTGCTGGAGGGTTCCTATCTCCGCGCGGGACTGATCGGGGATGTGGAACTCACCGACAGCTATCCCTATAAGGTGACCTCTTATTATGCCCGCCTCCACCGTTGGGTGCGGGGAGACTGGCAGCTGCTGCCCTGGCTGGGCCGCCGGGTGCGCAATCAGGCGGGAGGACTGGAACCCAACCCCATCACCCTCATGGCCCGGTGGAAGATTTTTGACAATCTGCGCCGTTCCCTTTCCCCGGTGAGCACCCTGCTTTCCCTGCTGCTGGGCATGTGCGTGGGCCGCCTGGACTTTAACCTGGCGGCGGGGGTAGCCGCGGCCGCGGCCGCGTCCAATCTTCTTCTGTCGGGAGCGGAGCTCTTCTGGCGGGGGGGCCGGGGCCTGCGGGAGCGCTACCATGCCTCGATCGTGGCGGGCTTTGGAGGCGTGATCCTCCAGACGCTGCTGCAGCTTTTGTTTCTTCCCCTCCACGCCTGGACCTGCGCCAGCGCCATCGCAACCGCCCTATGGCGGCAGCTGGTCACGCACCGGGGGCTGCTGGCCTGGGTAACGGCGGCGGACGCGGAACGGCGCGCGGGGGACGGCCTGTGGGCCAATTACCGCAAGGGATGGAGCGCCGTGGCGGCGGGCGGTCTGGCCATCCTGTTCGCCCGCATCCCGGCGGGCGCGGCGGCGGGGCTTTTGTGGGCGCTCGCTCCCTGCGCCGCCTGGGCCATGAGCCGCCCCCTCCCGACCCAACGGGCCGCGCCCCAGGCCGACCGGCCCTTCCTGCTCCACCAGGGGGCGCTGATCTGGCAGTATTTTGCAGACTGGCTTCGCCCGGAGGATCACTGGCTGCCGCCCGACAACGTGCAGGAGGGACCCGACCTGGGGCCCGCCCGGCGTACCTCGCCCACCAACGCCGGCATGGCCCTGCTGTGCTGCCTGGCGGCGGCGGACCTGGATCTGTGCTCCCGGAAGAAGGCGCTCTCCCTCATCGGGCATCTGCTGGATACGCTGGAGACGCTGCCCAAGTGGAACGGACATTTCTACAACTGGTATGACACGGCTTCCGCCGCGCCCCTCACGCCCCGCTATGTATCCACCGTGGACGCGGGCAACCTGTGCGCCTGCCTGATCGCCCTGCGGGAAGGACTGTACGAATGGGGGGAGGATGCGTTGGCCCGGCGGGCGGAGGCGCTGTCCGACGGCATGGACTTCTCCCGGCTTTACGACGGACAGCGGCGGCTGTTCTATATCGGCTACGACTGCGAAAAGCAGGCCTACACCCAGGGCTGGTATGACCTGATGGCCAGCGAGGCCAGGCAGACCAGCTACCTGGCGGTGGCCCGGGGAGAGGTGAGTCCGCGCCACTGGCGGCGGCTGAGCCGGATGCTGACGGGGGATGACGATTATAAGGGCATGGTCTCCTGGACGGGCACCATGTTCGAGTATTTTATGCCCAACCTGCTCCTGCCGGTGGAACCCAACAGCCTGGTCTACGAGTCGCTGGCGTTTTGCCTCTATGAGCAGCGCAAGCGGGGGCGGCGCACGGGGACGCCGTGGGGGATCTCCGAATCCTGCTTTTATGCCTTCGACCCCGGCTTGAGCTACCAATACAAGGCCCACGGGGTCCAGCGGCTGGGCCTGAAGCGGGGACTGGATGAGGAGCTGGTGGTGGCTCCGTACGCCTCCTTCCTGGCGCTGCTGCTCTCGCCGCGCCGGGCGGCGGACAACCTGCGCCGCCTGCGCGCGCTGGGGGCGGAGGGGAAATACGGCATGTACGAGGCGCTGGACTTCACCCTTGCCCGGCGTACCGGCAAGGCCCCCTTCGAGCCGGTGCAGACCTTTATGGCCCACCATCTGGGCATGAGCCTGGTGGCCATCGACAATGCCCTGAACGAAAATGTGATGCAAAAGCGCTTTTTGCGGGACCGGGCCATGGGGGCTTACCGGGAACTGCTGCAGGAAAAGGTGCCCGTGGGAGCCGCCGTGCTCCGCCAGAGGGAGTTCCGGGCGCCGGAGCAGCCGGGGCGTCCGCCGCAGGCCGGACTGGTGCGGGAGTACCCGGCGGCGGCGCAGGCGCGTCCGGCCTGTCATCTGGTGTCCAACGGGGCCTATGTGGTCTTGTGCGATAGTCTGGGGCGCAGCTGGACCCGGATGGGGGAGACCGCCCTGCTCCGGGACGGGGGCGTGTCCGTTTGGTTCAGCGCTCCGGGCGGGCTGACCGCCCTGACGCCGGAGCGCTGCCGGTTCGACGGCGGGGCCGGCTGGACCGGAGCGGCGGGAGGCATCTCCTTCACCCACAGCCTGCAGGTACCGGAGCGGGAGAACGGAGAGCGGCGGGAGCTGGTGCTCCGCTGGAAGGGAAAAGGCCGCCTGAGCGGAGAGGTGGTGTGCTATCTGGAGCCGGTACTGGCAAAGCAGGCGGATTATGCGGCCCACCCGGCGTTCTCCAAGCTCTTTTTGGAGAGCGCCCATACCGGAGACGGAGTCGTCTTTACCCGCCGTCCACGGCGCAGCGGGGAGGGGAGAGCGGCGCTGGCGGTCCTGTGGGACGCCCCGGACGCCTTTTTCGACACCAGCCGGGAGCAGGCCCTGGGCCGGGGCGGGCTGCGGGCGCTGGAGCAGGCCTTGCAGGGACCGGCCCACAGCTCCGCCGGAGCGGTGCTGGATCCCTGCCTGCTGCTGCGCGTCCCTGTGACGCTGGAGCCGGGCGGGACCTTTCGCCTGCGGCTGACCCTGGCGGCCGGGCAGAGCGGAGAGGAGGCGGTAGAGGCCGCACGCCGTCTGCAGAGCCCGCGGGCGCGCTTGGGGAACGTACAGCTGGAACGGCTCATGACTGCCTGCAAGCTGACAGGTGAAACTACGTTACAGGCGTTTGAGCTGTTGGCCGCCCTGGTCTATCCTGGGGCTCGGAGCCCGGCAGAACAGAGCCTTTTGTGGCCCTACGGCATTTCGGGCGATCTTCCCATCGCGGCCCTGACTCTGGCCGGCGCGGAGGAGGCGGAGACGGCCCTGCCCTGGCTGGGGGTGCACAAGCTCCTCTCCCGCAGCGGTTACGCCTTTGATCTGGCGATCCTGCTGGACGAGGGGGGAGATTACCGGCGTCCCGCCCATAGCAGGCTGGCGGAAGGGCTGCGGGCCATCGGATGGGACCATATGGCGGGCGCCAAGGGAGGCGTCCATCTGCTGGCCGCCGCGCCGCCGGTGCTGGAGGCGGCCGCGGTGCGCTTGGGCGCGGCATGGCCGCCCTATGTGCCGCCCGATGCGGAACCGGAACGATCCTTTGCCCTTGAAAAGGGTCTGCCCCTGTGGGAGGCCGGAGCGGACGGCAGCTTTCAGTTCCACTGTGGAAACCGGCTGCCGCCGGTGGGGTGGAGCCAGATGCTCACCAACGGCGATTTCGGCTGGATGGTGGACGAGACCGGCTGCGGACACCTATGGCGGGGCAACGCCCGGGAGTGCCCGCTCACGCCCTGGAACAACGATCCGCTCGCCGTGGGAGGGACGGAACGGTTCGTCCTGCGGGCGGAGGGGGAGGAGCGCTCCCTGTTTGCCGACGGGGACGGGCTGCCCTGTACCGTGACCTACGCTCCCGGCTTCGCCCGCTGGGAGAAGACCTGGGGCGAGCGCCGGGTGAGGACGACCGCCTTCGTCCCGGCGGACCGGCCGGTCCGGGTGCTGCTGCTGGAGCTGGAGGGGGCGCCCTGCCAGCTGGGGCGCCGGTTAAACGGCAAAGAAGAGACACGTTACACGCTGGAGGGCGTGCTGGCGCTCTCCACCGGCGCGGATCTGGAGGAGCGGGAGGAGGACCCCGGTCAGGCCCAGAAGTGGCTGGGACGCACGGTGATGCACTGGAACCGCACGGTCTCCGCGCTGAAAGTGCGCACGCCCGACCCGGCGCTGGACCGTTACCTGAACGGCTGGTGCCTGTACCAGGTGATCGCCTGCCGCCTGCTGGGCCGGACCTCCCGCTATCAGAACGGCGGGGCCTACGGGTTCCGGGACCAGCTCCAGGACGTATGCGCCACACTGCTCACCGGCGGCGCGTATGCCAGGGAGCAGCTGCTGCGCGCCTGCGCCCATCAGTACCGGGAGGGAGATGTGATGCACTGGTGGCACGAGACCGGCGGCACGGGGGACAAAGGCGTGCGCACCCGTATCAGCGACGACCTCTTGTGGCTGCCGTATGTGCTGTGCGAGTACCTGGAGCAGCGGGGGGACTGGGGCATTTTGGAGGAACCGGTCCCCTACCTGGAGTCCCCGCCCCTGCGTCCGGAGGAGCGGGAGCGCTATGAGCAGCCGGAGCGTTCCCGGGAAACGGGCGGCGTCTACGACCACGCCTGCCGGGCCGTGGAGCAGGTGCTCCGCCGGGGCGCGGGGGAGCACGGCTTGCCCCGCATGGGCACGGGCGACTGGAACGACGGCATGGACCGGGTGGGGGAGCAGGGACGGGGCGAGAGCGTTTGGCTGGCCTGGTTTGCCGCCCACGTGCTCTCACGCTTCGCTCCCGTCTGCGGCCGGATGGGAGACGCGCAGCGGGAGGAGCGCTGCCGGGACTGGGCCGGGCGCTTTGCCGCCGCGGCCGACCGGGCCTGGGACGGGGCGTGGTTCCTGCGGGGGTATTACGACGACGGAAGACCCCTGGGAAGCCGCGGGGACGAGGTGTGCCAGCTGGACTCCATTGCCCAGAGCTGGGCCGCGCTGGCGCCCACGGCGGATCGGGAAAAGACCGCTGCGGCGCTCACATCCGCGCTGGAGCGGCTGTTTGACCGCGGGGCGGGCGTGGTGAAGCTGTTTGATCCGCCGTTCGACGGCGGGGGGGCGGACCCGGGGTATATCCGGGGGTATGTCCCCGGTGTGCGGGAGAACGGCGGGCAATATACCCATGCGGCGGTGTGGCTGGCGCTGGCCTGTCTCCGGACCGGGCGGGCGGGGGAGGGACGGGACATCCTGGCCGCGCTGCTGCCGGAGCACCACGACGGCAGCGTCTACCGCTGCGAGCCCTATGTGCTCTGCGCCGACGTCTACGCCGCCCCCGGCCATCTGGGCCGGGGCGGCTGGAGCTGGTACACCGGCGCGGCGGGGTGGTTCTATCGGACGGCCATGGAAGAGATGCTGGGCTTCCGTCTGCGGGCGGGCCGGCTTTTCCTGGAACCGCAGCTCCCGCCGGACTGGCCGGGCTTTACGGCCACTTGGCGGACGCAGCGGGCCGTTCTCCAGATCACCGTGCGCCGGGGAAGCGAAAAAAAGACCCTCCTGGACGGAAAAAGCGTCCCGGAGGGGCTCGATCTGGAAAAATTGGAGGGGGAGCGGCGCCTGGAGGTCACGCTCTGACCGCGGCCGCGCCGCGTCCCCGCAGGCCGCGCGGTCAGGGCGCGCGCTGCTGCGGCGCGTCCGCCGCGTACCACAGAGGCAGGCCCAGCAGCACCGCGCCCCCCAGAAGATTGCCCAGCGTTACCCACAAAAGGTTCCAAAGCAGGGCGAAGGAAGCGCCGCCAGGCACCAGAAGGGCGTACAGGACAAAATAGGCCATGTTGGCGATGGAGTGCTCCAGTCCGGCGAGCACGAAGGTCGTGATGGCAAGGGTGATGGCGATCACCTTGCCGCACTCGCTCTGAAGCCGGAAGCCGGCAAATACCCCCACGCACACCAGAAAATTGCACAGCACGCCCCGGAGCAGCAGCATATACCAGGGAGCGGCGAGCTTGGCGGGGACGCAGAGGGACAGGTAGGCCGAAAGCAGATCGCTGCTGGCCCCGGAGCCTGCCAGCAGCAGACAGAGCGCCAGGATGCCGATACAGTTGCCCACATAGGCCATGATCCAGACCCGCAGAGCGGTACCGGGGGTGGCCGAGCCCTCGTAAAGGGAGACCCCCATGACCAGATTGCAGCCGGTAAAAAGCTCGCCGCCCAGCAGCACGATCAGGATCAAAGCGGCGGAAAAGGTCAGGGCGGCCAGCAGCTTGGCCAGGGGCAGGCTGGCGTCGTAGAACCAGGCGGCGCACAGGCTGGACAGCAGGGCCCCTACAAAGATGAAGGCCCCCGCCACAGCGGCGCGGGTCAGATAGCGCAGGGGCTGCTCCCGGGACAGGCGGACCTTGTCGGCCCCGGCCAGGGCCATGGCTTCCACAGCGGAACGTGTCATGCGATCGGCCTCCTTATCATTCGTGTCTCTATTGTAGCGGAAAGCGGCGGGGACGGCAACTGCGCGCACAGCCAATCTTTTTTCCGCGAAGGGGTGTCAAATCGGTCAAAACGATGTATAATACCCATACTGCAATTTTCCACGGAAAGGAATGACAGAGCGTGATCGAAGTCACCCGAAGCGAACTTCTGCCCGGCGTCCATTTGACGGCGGTGCATACAAAAAAGTTTAAGTCCAGCGTGCTGGGACTGCAGTTTTTGCTGCCGCTGCAGGAGGAGACCGCCTCTCTCAACGCCCTGGTCCCCATGGTGCTGCGGCGGGGCACCCGGGAGCATCCGGATCTGGAGGCTCTCTCCGCCGCCCTGGACGAGCTGTACGGCGGTTCGCTGGAACCCATGGTGCGCAAGAAGGGAGAGACCCAGTGCGTGGGCTTTCTGGGGAGTTTCCTGGACGACGCCTACACGCTGGACGGCGCGCCCCTTCTGGAACGGGCCGCGGCCCTGCTGGGCGAGGTGGTGTTTCACCCCTATACCAGCGCCGGGGCCTTCTGCCCCGACTATACCAGCCAGGAGAAGACCAACCTGATCGACCGCATCCGGGCCCAGATCAACGACAAGCGGCAGTATGCCCAGCTGCGGGTGGTCGAGGAGATGTGCGCCGGGGAGCGCTTCGGGGTAGACAAACTGGGCAGCGAGGCCGCCGCCGCCGCCATTGACTGCGCGGCGCTGTGGACGCGCTATCAGGAGATGCTGCGCCTTGCTCCGGTGGAGCTGTATTATTGCGGCTCGGCCGCGCCGGAGCGGGTGCGCCAGGCTCTGTCCGCGATCCTGGCGGAGCTGCCCCAGGGCGCGGCGCGCACTGCCCCCGGCCGCCCGGCGCGGCGGCAGGCCCCGGACGTGCCCCGCCTGGTGGAGGAGGCTATGGACGTGACCCAGGGCAAGCTGTCCCTGGGCCTGCGTACCGGCATCGACGCCTGGGACGCCGATTATCCCGCCCTCACCCTGGTCAACGCCATCTATGGCGGCACCACGACCTCCAAACTCTTCCTGAACGTGCGGGAGCGTCTCTCGCTGTGCTACTACGCCAGCTCCGGCCTGATGAAGTACAAGGACGTGATGCTGGTCTCCTCCGGCGTGGAGTTCGACCGGGTGGAGCAGGCCAAGACGGAGATCCTGGCCCAGCTGGACCAGTGCAGGACGGGAGCGTTTGGGGAGGAAGAGCTGGAGTGGGCCCGCCGTTCGGTGGTGAGCAGTCTGACCACCACGCTGGATGCGCAGGGGCGGCTGGAGGATTACTGGCTGGGCCAGTCCGCGGCGGGTCTGACCGAAGCCCCGGAGGAGCTGGCCCGGCGCGTGGAGCAGGTCACCCGGGAGCAGGTGGTCTCCGCCGCCCAAAAGCTGAAGCTGGATACCGTCTATTTCCTGAAAGGCAAGGAGTGAGCCCATGGTAAGCAAGGAATACCCCCGCATCGGGGAAACGATGCTGCATGCCCGGCTGGAGAACGGACTGCACATCTATGTGGACCAAAAGCCGGAGTTCCAGAAAAGCTACGCCTTTTTTGCCGCCAATTACGGCGGCATGGACATGAAGTTCCGCCTGGACGGCGTATGGCAGGACACGCCCGCCGGAGTAGCCCACTTTTTGGAGCACAAGATGTTCGATACCGAGGACGGCAACGCCCTTCAGGATCTGGCCGCCAATGGGGCGTCCCCCAACGCCTTTACCAGCAGCGCCATGACCGGCTACTACTTCGAGAGCACGGAGAAGTTCTATGAAAATCTGAAGATCCTGCTCTCCTTTGTCTCCATCCCATGGTTTACCCGGGAGAGCGTGGACAAGGAGCAGGGGATCATCGGCCAGGAGATCCGTATGGTGGAGGACGACCCGGACAATCAGGTCTTCTACGCCCTGATGGAGTGCCTGTTTGACCATCACCCCATCCGGGTGCCCATCGCCGGGACCCGGGAGTCCATCTCCCATATCACGGCGGATACCCTCTACGCCTGCCACAAGGCCTTTTATACGCCCTCCAATATGGTGCTCACCGTGGCCGGGAACGTGGACGCCCAGCGGGTGATCGAGACTGCCCGGGAGATCCTGCCCCGGGAGAGCGGCGGACGGATCGAGCGGGACTACGGCACAGAGGAGCGCGGCAAAGCCGCCGCCCCCGGCAAACAGCTGCGCATGGCGGTCTCCACGCCGATTTTCCAGCTGGGCTGCAAGGCCGATACCGCCCCTGCGGGCGAGGAGCGCCTGCGCCGTCAGCTGGTGAGCGAGCTGGCCTGCGAGGCGCTGCTGGGCACCTCCAGTCCCCTGTATGCCGACCTGTACCGGAAGGGGCTCATCAACAAGAACTTCGGCTACGGGTTCGAGCAGTATCCGGGCTGCGCGCTTCTGGCCGCAGGGGGGGAGAGCCGGGAGCCGGAGGCGGTGCGCGGCGCGGTGCTGGCCGAGGCGCGGCGCCTGGCGGAGCGCGGTCTGGAGGAAGCCTTCTTCCAGCGGCTGAAACGCTCCGGCTACGGCGCGCGGGTACGGGCGCTCAACTCCTTTGAAACGATCTGCATCGAGCAGGCCCAGGCGCATTTTGCGGGGTTTGAGTATCTGCGTTTTCCCGAGCTCTACGCGGACATCGGGCGGGAGCACGTGGAAGAATGCCTGCGCCGCCTGGCGGAACCGGAGCGCTGGGCGCTGGCCGTGGTCCGGCCGGGAGGGCAGGCATGATGGGAACCGTCTCCTTCCCGGGACTGGGACTGGAATTCCAGCTCAACCGTGTGGCCTTCCACGTGGGCAGCTGGCCGGTGTACTGGTACGGGATCATCATTGCCGCAGGCTTCCTGCTGGCCGTGTTCTATTGCAGCCGGAAGGCCGGCCAGTTCGGCATCCGGCAGGACGATATCATCGACATGCTCTTTTTTGCCGTGCCCCTGGCCATCATCGGGGCGCGGCTGTACTACATCATCTTCTACCTGGATCTTTTCCGGCGGGAGGACGGCTCCCTGGACTTCGGGGCGATGGTGCGCATCTGGGATGGCGGCCTTGCCATCTACGGCGGCGTGATCGCCGCGGTACTCACCCTTCTGGTCTTCTGTAAGGTGCGAAAGATCAAGTTTTTAGCCTTTGCGGATCTGGGCGTGTTCGGCCTGCTCATCGGCCAGCTGGTGGGCCGCTGGGGCAATTTCGTGAACATTGA
>NZ_JALFGV010000111.1:0-15486 GCF_022777125.1 Lawsonibacter sp. | reverse complement strand
GGTGATGGGGTCGTTGGGGCCGAATCTGCCGTTCCCATAGCCGCCTACAATGCCGTTTGCTGAGGCCCATTCCACGGCGTCGGTATAATACTGGCCCGCCGCCACATCGGCAAAGGTACCCGATGTGGATACGGCGGGGGTGCCCTCCAGCCGGTGGAGGATGGTTACGATCATGCCGCGGGTGGTCGTGGCGTCCGGACTGAAGGTCGTGGCGCTGGTGCCGCTCATCAGCCCGTTTTCATAGACATACTGCACTTCATCATAATACCAGTCTGTTGACTGGACATCCCCGAACGGGGAGACGCTGGCCGCTGCTGCAGATGCAGGCAAAAAGGTCATTGCCATGCAAAGCACAAGCAGGCTTGACAGGAATCGTTTCATGTTTTTCGCTCCTTCATTTGCGTATTTTTTGCCCCGCCTTTTGGGGCTGGGATAACGAATCGATCAGACGCGCTTTTGTATCCTCCGGCGTCTGCCGGGGCGGTTCATTGATCAGATATTGCAGCGCATCGTTCCACTCCGCCAGACTTGCTTCCTCCGGGCCGATCTTTTTCAGGGCCCGTACCAGCCGCACCTGCTGGATGCCGTCCAGAAACCGCAGGTCGGAAAGATACTCGCATCCAATCCTGACCGCCAGGGCGTCCAACAGGGAAATCGTTACCTTCAGAGTCTCGCCTCCTCCCGCTGCCAGCCGATGGTGAGCGGTTCTGTCTCTACATCCGGCCAAGGGCTTGCCCCGCCGGCAAGTCCATACCGGCCCGGATACCTGCCTGAGTCTCCAGGATCCATTTGCGCAGGCGCCGGGGCTTTCCCCCGTCACAAAGAGCGGACCGGGCTGTATGTCCGCACCCCACGCAAAGTCAATGTCAGCTCCTCCACGGGCCGCGCTCTGGGCCGATGGCTCGGCACAATCGTCTTTACCGTCCTTACTCCTGCCACCTGCTCGCCCTCCCTTATCAACCAAATCAACATTTGGTCCTTTCTCATGGGGCGGATTTGGGGATAAGCGGAGAAACGAGGCAAAAATAAAACGTCTGTTCCCCCATTCAAAGGGGAAACGGACGTGAAAAAGTAAGGCCGCAGAAAATGGAACCGTGCGGCCTGGATTTTTGCACGCAAAAGCCTGAAACTGCCTTGCATTTCAAGGATCAGGATGGTATAATTTGTGTACGATATGTAGCCGAAAACAGCGGGATGTCTGCGGCTTTTGCGGCGAAATGTTGAATTTGCCTATGAGACCAACCCCAGACGGTCGAGCTGCTTCACTTGCTCGGCCCCGGTAGTCAGGAGATAGACGCGCGTGGTTTCGATGCTGGAGTGGCCCAGCACATCCGCCAACTTGGCAATATCCTTGTAGGCCCGGTAATACGTCGTTGCGAATAGGTGCCGCAGGTTGTGCGGAAAGACCTTCTCCGGGGCCACACCGGCCGCCTTACACAGCCGTTTCATTTCCGCCCAGATCTGCCGTCTCGACAAACTTTTTCCGCTTCGGGTGACAAAGAGCTCACCAGAAGCGATTTTTTCTTTTCGGGCGTACTTCAACAGCTTCCGGCACAGCTTATTGGGCAGCAGAATTACCCGGATTTTACCTTTCAGCGTGATTTCCGCCCGGCCCCGCTGGGCGGCCTCCACGGTAAGATACTTTACCTCGCTGACCCGGACGCCGGTACCGCAGATCGCCTCCATCAGCAGGGCAAGGCGCTCTTTGCCGCTGGCCCTGGCCGTATCTACGAGCAGGTCATACTCAGGCCGGGTCAGCTCCCGGGTGGAATCCCGGAACATCCTGCGCTGCACCTTCAGGAACTTTATCCGGAAGTCCCGGCCCTGGAAGCGAAACAGGCTGTTGATTGCGGCCAGCATGGAATTGACCGTGGCGGGAGCATGGTTGGTGGAAACCAGATGCTCCTTCCAGGCAGCCGCAAGGTCCTTTGTCACGGTCCGCTCCTCCAGCCATGCGGCAAAGGATCGTACATCCCGCAAATATTTTTCGATGGTGCCGGGCGCGCGTTCCTCCGAGCGCAGATACAGGGCATAGGCCGCAATGGCCTCTGGGGTCAGTCTGTTCATATCCATTCAAAAAGCCTCCGATCGTTGTGGTACCTGTATTTTACCGGATTCAAGGGGGACTATACGGATAGAGGTACTGGCTGCGTATGGGGATATGACCGCCAAACAACCACGCTGACCGCTGTACTGGAAAAGCTGACGGCGGAGCGGGCTGAACTGGCAAGCGGCGTGGACAATGAACACCCGGCGCTGGCGGCCGTTATGAAGTACCAGAACATCGAATGTCTGACCCGTGACATTCTGGTGGAGCTGCTAGACCACATCAAGGTTTACGAAAACGGTAATATCAGCGTCCGCTTCAAGTTTGCCGACGAGCTTCGTAAAATCGTCGAGTACATCGAACTCAACGCCGAACCCCACGCACAGGTTGTTTGAGCAGGTTCTACCCCACCGCGACAGCCTGTTTTCCTAATAGCGGTAATCATATGGAAAGAGCACCCCAAATAAAAGATCGCTGCGTTACAACGATCTTGCGTTTGGGATGCCGGGGCGGTTTGAAACATTATGGTTCAAGCCGCCGGGTTCCGTCTTGAACGACTGGAATACGGCTGGCGCAATAAGCGTACCTTTCAAGAGCGCGGCGGTATCCGGGAGAGAGCGCCGTGTTTGGGGAGCCTCCCCGAAAGCGTTTGGCGGCCCGGTCTGCCAAAACAGCGCGTACGGCCACACCCGCTCTGCTGCCCGGCGCGCGGACAGGAAACAGCGGCGGATACAGGCCTGTCTCTGATTCGGACGGGAAACCGTCCAGCCAGGGAGGAAAACGGACGATGAAAGAATCGAAAATTTATCCCCGGACGGGGGATCGCCAGACGGTCTATCTGAAACAGGTCGTTACTGATCCCGGCATCACCGTGGGCGATTATACCATGTACAACGACTTCGTAAATGACCCTGCGGAATTTGAAAAGAACAATGTCTTGTACCACTATCCCATCAACCATGACCGGCTTGTGATTGGTAAATTCTGCTCCATTGCCTGCGGAACCAAATTCCTCTTTAACAGCGCCAACCGCAGCCGGACCTCGCTCTCTACATACTCCTTTCCCATCTTCTTTGAGGAGTGGGGGCTCAGCCGGGAGCGTGTGGACGACGCATGGGACAACAAAGGAGATATTGTCGTCGGCAGCGATGTCTGGATTGGATTTGAGGCGGTCGTTCTGGCGGGCGTGACCATCGGAGATGGGGCCATTATCGGCGCCCGGGCTGTCGTGACAAACGATGTTGCGCCCTATACCATCGTGGGCGGCGTCCCGGCCAAGCCGATCCAAAAGCGGTTTTCCGACGCAGTCGCTTCTACCTTGCTTGCGCTGCGGTGGGGATTGGCCGGAGGAAAGGATCGCCGCCAACCTGAGTGCGATCCAGTCGGGACGCATTGACCAGATCCGGTAAATATTGAAAAGAGCCAGATGAAACGCCGCAGAGCCAAACACGACAAACCGTCGTATTTGGCTCTGCGGCATTGCGTTGCGTTCAATTGCTTAATCGGTCCAAAAGCCCGCCCGGCTAACAGGGTCAATCCGGCGGCGAATGGGAAATAGGGCAGCACATAAATTTTAGGCATCACCGGACAATTCCCCACGCACGTCCTGGCGGCCAATTTGCCCCACAAATGCGTTGCAAAACCTTGCAATACACAAAGTATTCCTGCGGTTTTACGCCTTTTTGCGGCACAAATTTTCGCGCCAATCCGCACGCGTTGAATCATGCGGTAATGCCTTAATTTCGTGCGCCTGCGCGTCGCTGTGTCACGCAAGACCGACTTTGGCAACGGATTAATTTTGTTTTGAAGCGGCCATTTGCAATTATTAATTGTTGAATAGGACAATTAAGTTTAGTATAATCATTTTGAAAGATATAGAAGCAAAGTAGAATTGACCGGGCTGAGCATGAGAGATACTGCAGATGAGCAGGCGGAAAACGGAAGTGTTCAAACAAACTGCATTACACCATTGGTGAATAAACTTTATACAAGATGGACGATAGGAAATGAAGAAAAAAAGAACAATATACGAAAGTGCGATCATCGAAAACGCCCTTGATGTGATTTTTGGGCAGAGCGATGCTGCGTCTGCCATTCATACTGTTCTTGGAATGCTGGGCGAGCATTTCAGCGCTGGCCGTGCATACATTTTTGAGGACGGCATCGATAATCTGGGCGGCAAGAACACCTATGAATGGTGTGCTGCGCAGGTTGCTCCACAGGAAGATAATTTTAAACATGTGAGCTACAAAGATGTTTTAGATTGCCCTATATCTGAATTATTTGAAGAAAACAGCGTCTGGTACCGATCGGACCTTTCAAAAATGGAGGACGGTCCGCTAAAAGAGCTTCTTTTGAACCAGAATATAAAAGCGGTAATTCTTGTTGCGTTATTTGAATATGGGGATTTTGTGGGATTTATTGGACTTGATTTTTGCGACGCACCGAAAGAGCTGTCAAGCGAGCAAATAGAAATTCTTCGGGTTATGGCAAAGATTATTTTTTACGTGATATCAGGAGCAAAATATGCCGAGTTGAGAGGGCTTGCCTCTTCGTTGCAAGAAAGGAGCAGGGACCTAAAGAATCAACTTTCTACCGAAAGAAAAGCATTTTTTGATGTCATGGGGAATAATGCGTTGTTTACGGTGCATTCCGACTTGACAGATGGGCTGATCATTGAAGATATTCTTGCGCCGGATGGAAGCAGCCTTCTTGCAGCCCTGGGGTTCAGTGTTCCTGCCCCCTATGATGAAGAGGGGCGTGCTTTCATCGAGAACAATCAGGTTGAGATGATTACTCCAAATGCCGCCCGCTGCTTTCAACACAAAGAGGCAATAAACATATTTTATGAAGGAATAGGTTCTGCTCCGTATGACATTTATATTGGCTCTACCGATATGTATGTCCGCATGAATGTTATCTTTTATAAAAACCAGGATAACGGGCATATCATGTGCTACTGTATGTGTACAGATATTAGCGAACAATATAAAGAAATCCGGCAGCTCAAAAAGCTGGAAACGATAAATGAACAGCTGAAATATGAATCGACTCATGACGGAACTACAAGGCTATTGAATAAATCAGCTGCGCAAGAACAAATCAAAACTTGCATCAACAGGAAGGACGGCAAAACAGGGGCATTGGTTTTGATAGATATCGATAGCTTTAAATCCATTAACGACCGTTTTGGCCATACTGTTGGAGACAAAGCTATTCTCAGTGTTGCCGAAACAATAAGAAAGAGGTTTCGGCAAACAGATGTATTAAGCCGTTTTGGCGGAGACGAATTTGTTGTTTTCATAAAAGATGTCTCCAATCCTTCGGGGCTCATGGATAGGATTGCAGACTTCTTATCGCATGTGACCGAACTGGTGATCGAAAAAGATAGGTCTGTTTACTTGACCTGCAGTGCTGGGATTGCCATCGCCAAGAATGGTGAAACGGATTTTGATACGCTTTACCGTCACGCAGACACAGCCCTGTACGTTTCGAAAAATAACGGGAAAAATAGATATTATGTATATTCAGAGGAAATGAGGCTTGAGGATGCGTCTGTTGGCTCGGTAGAGCTTAGCCCCCAATAGACTATATACAAAGCAAATAAAATTATAGATACCAACAAATATGAGGTAAAAGGTCCGGACATTCCAAGGCGGCGGCTGTATACAGCCGCCGCCTTTTGCAAAACGCCCCCGGCTATGTCGATCGGGAAACATAGCGCTACTCCTTCAAAAATCTTCCGTCCTGCCCAAACGTGAAGCGGCCGCCCGCCGCCTCGGCGAAGTGCAGCTTGGCGATGCCCAGGTCGATCCAGTCCATCGCCCGGCTGGCGTCCACCGCCGCCGTGACCGTGCCGCCATCATAGGTAAAGACCGGTTTCTGGCGGTTCACCGCGCTGGGAGCCAGACGCACGGCCTCCATGGCCGCCAGGACCCACGCGGGCGCGGTTTCATAGCCCCGCAGCCGCTGGGATACCGGCTTTCGTTTGCGGCTGAGGGCATGTCGAATCAGCTTCTCCTTCGTGGACTGCTCTGCCACATGGCCCACCGTTATCACGCACAGCATGGTTTCCCCATTGGGGATTGCGAACTGCCCCCGGTCAAAGGTGCCGCCGACCCAGCAGGTGCCAAGGCCCATGTCCGTCAAATCCAGCATCAGCTGCTCGCCGTAATAGCCGAGCTTTTCGGCCAGGTCAGGCAGGTCCGCCGCCCCCTTCAGAACGATGACGGAGCGCACGCCGGAGAACATTCCGTAGCTCTTTCGCATGGAGGTGAACGCCTTCCCGGCGTCCTCCGCAAAGGCGAAGGCCAGCCCGGATTCCCGGTTCAGTCCGTCGACCCCTGCGCGGATGTCCTCCTGCAGCTCCGCCGCGATGGGCGTTTGCAGATAGCTCCGCCTGGAGATGCGATTGCGGATGGCCGCTCTCATATAATGATCCCCTCGCAGTGGTCGATCTCGTGCTGGATGATCTCCGCCGTCCAGCCGGTGAAGGTCTTGAAGCGCACCTGGAACGCCTCGTTCTGGTACCGCACCTTGATGGACCGGAACCGTTTCACCGTCCGGGCACCGGTGAGGGACAGGCAGCCCTCCTCCGCCTGATAAGGCCCGGAGCATTTGACGATCTCTGGGTTGAACAGGACCATGTGAGTGCCCCCGTTGTCGAAGGCGATGATGCGCTTGTTCGCGCCGATCATGTTGGCCGCCATGCCCACGCAGCCATCCTTGTGAGCTTCCAGCGTTTCCAGTAAATCCTGCGCCACGCAGAGGTCGTCCGCCGTAGCCGGCTTGGCCTTCTGGGCGAGAAACGCTTCGTCCTTGCAAATTTCCCGAATCATATACGGTCTCCCCCGTGTGTTTATTCTCCTGCCAGCCACTTCAGGGCGCTGAAGGCGTGGAGCGCCGCGCCCCGGGTCAGAATGTCCTCGTTGAATACGACGTTTTCATTGTGCATGGGTTTTCCGAACCGCGGGTCCTCTGCCGCCGTACCGGCGCCCAGCAGCAGATAGGCGCAGGGCAGCTCGTAGGTGTAGGACGCGAAATCCTCCGAGCCCATTCCGCCCTCGTCCAGGGGGTAGACAGAGCGCTCCCCGAACAGCTCTCCGGCGAACCCCGCCATGCTGTCCACCAACTCCGGATCGTTGATCAACGGCGGCGCAGAGGCCAGCTCCTCCGCCGCAGCGCTGCCCCGGAAGGCCTCCGCCGTACCCTTGGCGATGACCCCGATGCGGTGCATGATCTTCGCGGAGAGCTCCCGATCAAAGGTGCGGATGCTGCCCTCCAGCACAGCCTCCTGCGGAATGATATTGGGGGCCTCGCCGCCGCTGAATTTCCCGATGGTCACAACAGCGGGCGTCTTTGCGGCGATCTCTCTGGCGGTGATGGTCTGGAGCGCCAGATAGACATGGGCGGCGATGTTGAGGGGGTCCACGCCGGTCTCCGGCATGGCGCCGTGGCAGCCCACGCCCCGGACGGTCACACGGAACAACGTGCAGCCTGCCATGAAGGTTCCCCGGCCGCACAGCACCAGACCGGAGGGTGTGCCGGAGTTGACGTGCAGCGCCAGTCCGGCCTGAGGTCTCGGGTCGTTCAGAACCCCTGCCGCCAGCATGGCCTTGGCTCCCGTAAAACCCTCCTCATCGGGCTGGAACACCAGCTTAACGGTACCCTTCAGCTCGTTTTGATGCGCTCGCAGAAGCCGCGCCGCCCCCAGCAGCATGGCCGCATGCATATCGTGGCCGCAAGCGTGCATGGCGCCGTTTTCAGACCGAAACGCCAGATCCGCCTGCTCCGTGATCCTCAGGGCATCCATATCGGCCCGCAGCAGGATGCACCTGCCCGTGTCCTCGCCGGTGATGGAGGCGATGATGCCGCTCTCGCAGATCTCCTCCGGCTCGTAACCAAGGGCGGTAAGCCGCCGCTTCACATATGCGCTGGTTTCCGGCAGGCAGGTGCCCACCTCGGGACTTCGATGGAGATTCCGCCGGTCGGCAAGGATCTCCGATCGGAATTGCTCCGCGGAATCCAAAATTGCTGTTGCATCGATCATGATATCATACTCTCCTTACAGTTGTGTTTATCCCGAATCATGTCATGTTCTCCCGGTTTTCTTGCGGAGCTTTAATTCCACATTTCTTCTGCCGGCGATCGTTTGAAGTACCTCCGCCGCGTATCGGCTCTTTTCCTTCATGGGCAGTTCCCCGGCGGTGTACAACTGCTCCATGGCCTCCCGCAGCTCGGACAGCTCCAGCAAATTGACCGCCAAGCAAAAGAAGGTCTTTCGGCGGCCGTCGTTATAGTGTTCCAACAGCTGGTTCAAAATCTGCACCTTCTCCGCCTGCTCGCGGTTGTACGCGCAGACGCCGATCTTCCGCGCCCGTTCCAGATCCGCTTTCTGCCGTCTGTGGGTGATAAACGAGTCGAATTCCTCGCATCCGCTGTATTTTTCACAAGGGTATCGCCCGCATTCATGGCAGTATTCCACTTTTCCATGCTCCAGGCTGCACCGGGCGATGGCGCAGGATTGGTTCCCGTTCCCGCACCCGCCGCAGTACTGCCCCAAAAACATGGGGCACAGGCCGCAGTTCAGCCCGCAGAGGGAAAGCAACTGATTTTTTCGTTCGAACCCTTTCATGCCGTCAACTCCCCGAGAAAGGCTTTCACCGTTTTCTGCACTGCCGCAGGCGCCTGCTCGTCGCCGTATTGGATATTGATGCACCGCTTGCCCGCCTTGCAGGAGGGCAGCTCCGCCCCCCGGCCGGGCCGCATAGTCCGCGCCGGAACAGCGGATGCTGAAATGGTTTTTGCCGCCGAGAAGGCTGCATGGCCCTCATTCCTCTTTCGGCCCACCCGCCGTATGGGCAGGGAGAAGGAGAGATCCGGACGCAGACCCGGGAACTCCCGCGCCAGGAAGGCGGCAAACTTCCTGCCGCAGGCCTGCCCGTTCCCGTTCTGGGTCTCGAAATATTCCGAAATTGCTCCAGACGCCATGGCGCGGCTCCTCATCGGTTCACAGCCGGATTCCCCAGTCGCCATAGTCGAAGGCGCCGCTGCCGTGATGAAGCTTTCCCTCCGCCTTAAGCCGCCGCAGGGCCTCCCGCATACGAATCAGGATGTCCGGCTGAATCTCCAGTGAATGGTGTGCGGGAAATACCTTTTTTACAGGCAATGCCGCGATCTTTTCCAACGAGGCGAGATAGGCCTCCGGGTCGGTGGAGGGATAATAGGCAAACAGCACATCCTTGTAAACCAAATCGCCCGTAAATAAATACCCGTTTTCCTTCTCCCAAAAGCATAAATGTCCCGGCGCGTGTCCGGGTGTATGCAGCGCTTCAATTTGCCGCCCGCCGATGTCAATCACAGCATGGTCGGCCAGCACCTTTTTCGGTATCCCCTGGAAGAACTCATAATTGCTTATGTCAAAGCCCTCGGGCAAATCACAGCGGTCAACGACCATTTCCCGGATTGTTTCCATGGACAGGGGAAACCCGCCGTTCAGCCAGTCCAATTCCGCAGAGTGGGCATAGAAGTCGGGAAAATACCTGTGTCCGCCTATGTGGTCCCAATGAACGTGCGTCACCACCGCCGTAACGGGCTTATCGGTGAGCTTCACCACTTCGTCGTAGATGTTGCAAATACCAAGCCCCGTATCAATCAGCAGGCTCCGTTCCCTGCCGTTCAGCAAATAGCAGTGCGTTTCCTCCCAGTGCCGGTATTCACTGATGATGTAAGTGTCCGCGTCGATTCTGTCTTTTGTAAACCAGTCGTTCATGGTTCTGCGCTCCTTTGACCTCTCGTTTTTCCGGTTCATAAAATTGGGCTGTATCCGCTCCTGCGCCGGTAATGGCAGTCACAGAACGGGCCGCCGGATGCGAGGGTGTATTCCCGGGTAAATACCGTGTTTGTATGCTCTGCCATCTCATAATCGTAGGCGCAGAGCGCAGGCGTGATCTCCGGGATACCAAGCGTCCGGAACAGCTCGCAGATCCCGCACCGGTCGAATACCGCGTCAAAGCTGTCCAGCGTCGTCCCGGGGGTAAAGACATAGCGCCAGGAGTAGGGGTTCGTGGAGCGCCGGCTCTTTTCCGCGTCTTTTGCCAGCCGGTTCTGACGTCTCTGCGAGAAATTATGCGTATTTCGAAGCACCAGCTTCATCACAGCGTTATCGTTCATGGACCGGCGGTAGTATTCCTTCATCTGCTCCACCCGCACACGATGCGGCAGAGACAGATACACAGCGGCCACCATCGCCGCGCTCAGGATATTGACCAGCAAAACGTCATCCGCCCCGAACGGTGGAATCCTGCCAATGATCGTTTGGTACCGCTGTTTGGCCTTGTCCATGACACGCTTCCCGTCGGCCGCGCCGAGTACGTCGAGGTTTGCTTCAAAGCGCCCACGGAAGATGCTCCACACGGCAGCTGGGACGATTTGCATTTTCATTGTGTTTCGCCTCGTTCAACCGGGATCCATCTATTTCATTTTTTCGTGACACTCGCTGCATTCTTTGTCATGGATTGAAATAATTCCACCGCAGTTGGGGCAAGTATATCGTTTCTCCTGTGCCTTCATAAAGAGGTCCAAACCGTATTGACGAACAAATTCACTGTTTTCCATAAGGCTTGCTTGATACCTTATGCTGTAGCTCTTTTCAAGGCTTTTTATCAACCTGCACGGATAATCGGAACACTCAAAGCAATAGGACAATTCCTTGGTTTTGACACAATCTTTTATTTTGCACGTGCGGCAATGTTCCGGCTTTCCTCTGTCGCTGTTTAAGCAGCCTGCGCATGGTTTTTTGTGATAGCAATGCTTATAGCAGACCAGGCAATTCATCCCGCAAGGAGCAAACATCATCTTATCAATTAGTCCTTTTGACATTTTCATACTATTTACCACCGCTCAAATTCCAATTTTACAGCTCGTCCAACCGGGGGATCTATCCGAGAAAGGATGCTCCTTTTCGTATAAGGCGGCCATCTCCTGTACCCTGCGTTTCATTTCCGCGCGGATATGCGGCGGCTCCAGACATTCACATTTACTCCCAAAGCTCATCAGAATGTCGTAGTAATAATCCTTCTCGATGAAAGGGAAGGTCACAATGTAGTGTTCCTCACCATCTGGCAGAAAGTGTTCATATGAGCAAAAATCCAGCACCCGTTCCATGACGGATTGATGAATGCGGATTTTGATTTCCATCTGCATCGTTTTCAGAAGATCCGCAACGTCCAGCTGAGGCTTTTCGTAATCCCGCGGCGTGAAAACGTCCTCCCGCATCTGCAGGTTCGACATGCGGGATAGCTTGAATAAACGGAATGCATTCCTTTTGCGGCAATACCCTTGCAAATACCAGTGATTGCTTTTCAGCACAAGCTGATGCGGCTCGGCTGTCCGCTCGGTCTCAATTCCGTGGCGGTCCGTGTATGCAAAGGAAAGCAGCCTGCTTTCCTGCAACGCGGTTTTGATCATTTCTACATACGGCTGTATGTTCTGATTGCCCATCCACGGACTTAAATCAATGTGAAGCTGATTCGCTTTTAATGCGATATCGTTTGCCTGGGCGGCAGGAACAAAGCTCTTGACCTTCGCAAGCGCGTTTACCAGCTCATCCCCTCGCATCACGCTGGAAAGGTTGGAAAGCCCCATTAGGATGGCGGAAAGATCAGCGGTCGAAAAAACACGTTTATCAAGCTTGTATTCCCGCATGATCTCAAAGCCGCCGCCCACTCCCGAAGTGGAACAAACCGGAATCCCAGCCATATTGATCGTGTCCATGTCACGGTAGATCGTGCGGGGCGAGACTTCGAACATCTCTGCCAGCTCCTGTGCGCCGACCCGTTCTTTTTCAAGGAGTATCATAATCAAACTGACAAGCCTGTCTACCCGCATCCGACGGCCGCCTCCCCAAACTCCCTTTTCATCGTGGATTATTGCCACACTATTGTCAACGATCGCATAGTACAATAAGATCATCAAAAACACAATGAGAACGGAGAAATTTTATGGTTACAGTCTATGTCTACATTCTGGATACGTTAGCTGATTGGGAACTGGGTTATGTTACCTCGGAGTTGCATTCCGGACGTTTCTTCAAGAAAGGCGCCCCTCAGTTATCCCTCAAAACAGTTGGTAATGCCAAAGATCCGATTCATACGATGGGCGGGCTGACGGTGGTGCCGGATTGCCTGATTGACGATGTTGCTGTGTGTGAAACCAGCGTGCTGTTGCTGCCGGGGGCGAATACATGGAACGACCCCAAACAGGGGGCGATCATCGAAAAAGCAAGCGAACTTCTCTCGGCAGGCGCTACGGTAGGTGCGATCTGCGGGGCTACCGCAGCCCTTGCCGGTTTCGGGCTGTTGGATGGGCGTCCGCATACCAGCAATGGGCCGGGATTTCTTGAAATGGTTGTTCCAGGTTACAAGGGACAAGGCTATTACATCGACCAGCCGTCTGTCTCGGATCACAACCTGATCACCGCAGGCTCCACCGGAAGCTTGCTGTGGGCGAAGCAAATTATTGCGCATTTGGGCGTTTTTGCATGGAATACGCTGGAATCCTGGTATGCATACTTCAGCACCGGTAAACCGGAATACTTCTACGCCCTCATGCAGACGTTGCCGTCCGGTGATGAGGCGTGATCTGCCGCTGCCTTGTTTGTGGCTGCCTGCAGTCAGCGCACTCCTTCTTTCACCAGCGCAAAAGCGTGAGCCTCCCGCAGCCAGCCCATCAACTCGCCGTCCAGCTGGTCCGGCTCGGACACGATGGTGTGGTGGGTCCAGCGGTTGGGGTACGGCTCCACGGCCGCGGCGATGCGGGGCGAGTCCAGCCGGTGGGAAAGGCCGAAGGTCACGATTAGGAACACCTCCGGGCAGCCCTTCATCCGCCGCAGGGACACAAAGGCATAGCCGTACTTCACCTTGAAGGTGATTTGGGATTTTTGCACCTGCAAAGTGGTATCCGGGCACTCGGTCAGCAGCTTGTTCCGCAGCACCTCATACAGCGGTAATGCGCCGGGCGTCGTATTGAAAAACATCCGTTCATCTGATGTCATAATGAATCCTCCCTCATTCCGCCCGTGCCGCGCGGCCCCATCAAAACAGGCTCAACTGCTCCTGCCGGTTGGCTTCAAACTCTCTGAGGTACTGGAAAACCGCGTCGTTATCATGTAGAATTCCGGCCTCCTTGCAGCGTCGGTGGAACAGCCGCATCAGCGCTCCGCCATTTGGGCTGTCCAGCAGATAGGCGCTGCCGTACCGGCGGATATACTGCTCCTTCAGGCCGGGGAACTGCCGGTCCAGCTGTTTGTAAAAGTATTCCCGGCTGCCCTCCCGCAGCGTCAGGCCCATGCCGAAGCAGATGACGCCCGTCACGCCCGCCTCAATGCAGTAATCCAGAATCCCGTTGACGTTCTCCGCCGTGTCGTTGAGAAACGGAAGGATCGGGCAGAGCCAGACCACCGTGGGAATGCCGGCCTCCCGCAGCGTTTTCAGCGCCGCGAACCGTTCCCGCGTGGTGCTGACATTGGGCTCGATTTTGCGGCAGAGGGCTTCGTCGTAGGTGGTCATGGTCATCTGGATCACGCACTTGGTCCGCTCGTTGATGCGTTTCAGCAGGTCAATATCCCGCAGGATCCGGGTGGATTTCGTGATAAGGGTCGCGCCGAAACCGTGTCGCAGGGCAAGCTCCAGCGCCTGTCGGGTGTGGCAGAGCCGTTCCTCCAGCGGAATGTACGGGTCGGTCATGGCGCCCATGCCGATCATGCAGGGCTTGCGCTTGCGGCGCAGAGCGTCCTCCAGCAGCGGAATGGCGTTTTCCTTGACCTCGACGTCCTCAAAATCGTGCTCCATGTGGTAGCAGGCGCTCCGGGAGTCGCAGTAGATGCAGCCGTGCTGACAGCCGCGATACAGGTTCATGCCGTTCTTGGCCGATAAGATTCCTTTTACCGTTGTGTAGTGCATCCCGCGCCCCCTTTCCCGGTGAGCCCATTATAGCAGAATCGCGTGCCGGCCGGTATCATATTTCTGTGGATATTTCCGTCTTTCTGTGGTATGTGCTTGTACTGCAAGGATTGAGAGGATACAGGATATAGTCATAACCACCGGCTGTGCCTAATCTCATTAAGATAGCCACCCCAACGAAACCGCTTCCGGGAGAGAATCTCGGAGGCGGTTTCGTAAACACATACATCAGAAAAGAGGACACGGCAAAAGCGCGGAGTTTCCTCCGCGAAAAACGAATGTGAAATAACCTCAAATCATCCGGTACTGAAAACCGGTCGGGCGCTTCACACGCATATTCCCCGGTTTTTGCTGGCCAGGCTGGATGGGAAGCAGGAACTTTGCAATCAAAGACTCCACATTATAGAACGTCATTCTGGAAGATATCTCCTGCTTGATGAATGGGCGCTTTTTGGCATGAAAGTGTGTCAGCGCTTCAAATCCCGGAAAGATGTCTCGATGCCCCAGCATTTGTGGTAAAGCTTACGGAGCAGCAGAGGCGGGAACTGGTCTGCGGGAAGGTTGGTGATTACGGTTTCGTACATGCCCTCTTTGACCGCAAATCTGACCATACGTAAGGAGATCGGATACAACGCATCGCTTGCGTCCCTGATATAGTCGAAATGAACCTTGCTGAGGATCCAGCGGTACTTCCAATGGCATTGGTGGTATAAATCAGCCGCCGGACTTCCTGAGGAAACTTGAAATAGGTACTCAGATTGGGCCAGTTGTCCTGCCAGGAGGCCGAAATCTTCGGGTATTTCTTGTCCCACCGCTGGGCAAATACATCCAGTGCTTCCAATGCAGCAGCCTCGTCCACGGCTGCATATACCGCTTTCAAGTCTGCCATCAATGCCTTCAGATCCTTGTAAGAAACGTACCTGGTGGAATTGCGAATCTGGTGAATGATACGGTTCTGGATTTCCGTTTTTGGAAAGACTGCCTCAATGGCAGCAGAAAACCCAGTCAGATTGTCCGTGCAGGCAATGAAGATATCTTCCACACCTCGATTGCGCAAACCATTCAGCACAGTTGCCCAAAACTTGGCGCTTTCGTTTTCACCGACCCACATTCCCAGAACGTCTTTTCGCCCGTCAAGGTTGATGCCAATGGCAATATAGACTGCTTTCTTGACGATCTGCCCTTCGCTTCTAACATGAAAGTGGATGGCATCCAGAAAGACTACCGCATAGACGGGCTCCAGTGACCGTTGCTGCCTGAAATCAAGGCTATGCCGGCCGAGGGAAAAACGCAGCGGGAAGTTGCGGGATACTATGGCTTCCAGAATAAGCAGGTGGTGAAAAGGCTGCTTGAGCGGGAGCGGAGAAAAGAACGCAAGCTGGAAGCCGGGATCCTTCCACGTCCAAAAGGACGGCCAAGGAAAGATGCTGCTCCCAGAGACATTGCAGCAGAGCAGGCCTGTGAGATCCAGCGACTGCG
>NZ_JALFGV010000124.1:0-23599 GCF_022777125.1 Lawsonibacter sp. | reverse complement strand
CTGCTGCTGACCGGGGCCAGCGCGGCCCTGGCGCAGGACTGCGACAAGGTGGTCCTCACCGAGACCGTTTTGGCGGGCGACACGTCCCGGGCGGCGGGGCTGTCGGTGACCGCATCCTCCCACTGCCGCGACCATCTGTTGTGGGAGAGCCGCTTTTCCGTGGGGCGGCTGGAGGAACTGGAGACGGATTTTTCCCTTTCGCAGGAGAACGTGCTCGACGGCTACCGCACTTCCGATTTCGCCGGCGACTGTCTCTCCCTCTCCTTTTTTGAGGGCGGGATCAGCTCCAGCGGCTCGTTGGAAGACGCTGTCGCGGAGGACGTCATGCTGCAAAGCATATTCGCGCTGGCCAAGGACGTGGCCAGCCGGGCCGAGCCCGGCGGCGAGCACACCGAGACCGTCGACCTTGCGGCGTATTACGAGTACGTTCCCCTTTATGCCGATCTTTACGGCATCCCCGGAGTTACACCGGAGAAGGAACTGGCGCTGACCCGACTGCTCCAGGACTATTTCCGCATCCCCGTGCCGGAAGGCTGGCTGCTGGAGATCACCGTGGAGACCCTTTCCGACGGCTCGCTCTGCGGCGTCAGCATCAACAGCCTGGAGCGGCAGCTGGACCTGTACGGCGACAGCGTCCAGACCGGCGACAGCATCCTGTTTGTATCCCCGCTCCGCTTCAGCGACGGGAGCGAGCCGGACCTGAGCCGGATCCCCGGCGGCCGGGGGATCTACCGGCTCTCCGGCCTCGCGGCGCAGGAGTATACCCTCTCCACCGCCTACTCCCTGCCGGAGCAGGCCGTGCCCGTCCGTTTCTGGGCGGAGGAGGAGGCGCTCTTCCTCCTGACCCAGGAAGAGGGCGTTCTCCGTCTGCGGATACTGGACCCCGAGACCGTGACCGTGCGGCAGACCCTGGACCTGCTCCCCTGGGGTGAGGACAATCCCTTCTGCTCCGTATACCGGGGCGACGGCTTCTTCGTGCCCATCACGCAGAGCGAGTCCGCCCGGCGGCTGGCGGTGGTGGAGCAAAGCGGCGCGGGCGCCTGGCAGCGGAACTTCGTTGCGGATTGGAGCCTCCAGAAGGAACGGGATTGCTATCTGTCCGGATCAGTCAACCACGTGTCTATGGCCTGGGACGGCGTACGGCTGGCCGTCTCCGGCAGCTGGGGCGATCGGGGATCCTGGGGCAACAGCTTCTATCTGGCGGTCTATACCCGCGAAGGCCTGACGTTCCTGGCCGCCTATGAAAACAGTCTGGACGGCAATTCCGTCTCCGGCGTGAACATGTGCCAGCCCCGGTACTACCGCCCCCGGGTTCTGACCTGGGAAGCAGGCGCGTAAAATCCCCCTCCTGCGGCGAGGCCAGACGCGGCCTCGCCGCTTTTTAAGAAGGCCGCGGCCCGCCGGGGCCTTAGGGACCCCCGCCGGGGCTTTTGGGACAAGCTGACCCTTGACAAACCCGGACGGTTGGGCTAAAATAGTCGCAATCACATCCTTAAAGGCAATGATGGGAAGAAGACATGACCCGTCCCGCTCAGAGAACCGGTGGTTGGTGCGAACCGGCGCGGGGAGCCATGTGGATACTGGTCCCTGAGCCGCCCGCCTGAACTTGCGTAGGGCGGGCCGTCCGGCCCCGTTACCGGCCACGGCCTTGTTGGAGGCCAACGAGCGTCCGCCGGAAACGGCGGGCGGAAGCAGGGTGGTACCGCGTAAGTTTACGCCCCTGACCATTACGGATGGTCAGGGGCGTTTTTTGCACCCTGACCGAGCTTGACAGGAGGAATCCCCATGAAACCGGCACAAGAAAAGTACATCCCCTTCGTCCCTCTCAAACGGCCCCGGCGCGCCTGGCCCGACCGGGAGCTGAAAGCGCCCCCCATCTGGTGCTCCGTGGACCTGCGGGACGGCAATCAGGCTTTGATCGATCCCATGAACGTGGAGGAGAAGCTGGAGCTGTTCCACACGCTGGTGGACATCGGCGTCAAGGAGATCGAGGTGGGCTTCCCCTCCGCCTCCGAGACGGAATATGAGTTCATCCGCACCCTCATCGAGGGGGGGCATATCCCCGACGACGTGACCATTCAGGTATTGGTCCAGGCCCGGGAGCATCTGATCCGCAAGACCTTTGAGGCCATCGACGGGGCCAAGCATGTGATCTTCCATTTTTACAACTCCACCTCTACCCTTCAGCGGAAGGTGGTCTTCCACACCGACGTGGCGGGGGTAAAGCAGATCGCCGTGGACGCCGCCCAGCTGATCCGTACGCTGTCCCAGCCCGCCCTGGACGCGGGGATGGACCTGCGGTATGAGTATTCCCCCGAGTCCTTCATGGGCACTGAGATGGACGCCGCCGTGGAGATCTGCCAGGCCGTCATCGAGGCGCTCCACGCCACGCCGGAGCGCAAGGTCATCCTCAACCTGCCCACCACGGTGGAAAACTGCATGCCCAACTACTTTGCCGATGAGATCGAGTATTTTATCGAAGCGCTGCCCTCCCGCGACTGCGCCGTCATCTCCCTGCATCCCCACAACGACCGGGGCGAAGGCGTCGCCACCGCCGAACTGGGCCAGCTGGCGGGCGCCGAACGGGTGGAGGCCACCCTCTTCGGCAACGGCGAGCGCACCGGCAACGTGGACATGGTCACCCTGGCGCTGAATCTGTATACCCAGGGCGTGGATCCAAAGCTGGACTTCTCCGACATCAACCGAATCCGGGACGTGTACGAGCGGGTCACCAAAATGAAGATCGGCGAACGGCAGCCCTATGTGGGCGAGCTGGTGTTCACCGCCTTCTCCGGTTCGCATCAGGACGCCATCAACAAGGGCAGCCGCTATATGCAGGAGAGCGGCAGCGAGTATTGGGAAGTGCCCTACCTGCCCATCGATCCGGCGGACGTGGGACGGCAGTACGAGCCCATTATCCGCATCAACAGCCAGTCCGGCAAGGGCGGCGCCGCCTTTGTCATGCAGCACAATTTCGGCTTTGATCTGCCCAAGAACATGCATCCGGAGTTCGGCCACATTGTGCAGCTGGAGACCGACCGCGTAGGCAAGGAGCTCCCGGCCCAGCGGGTCTACGAGCTGTTCCGGGAGGAGTACATCGACGCCGATTCCCCCTATCAGCTGGTACGGCATTCCTTTGCGGAATTTACCGATGAGGACGGACACTCCCACGTGACCTTCGCCGGCACGCTGCGGCATAAGGAAACCGTCTTCCAGGTCAACGGCTCCGGCAACGGTCCCATCGATGCTTTTTTCAACGCCATCCACGGTCAGAAGATGGACCGCTTCACCTTTGTGGACTACAAGGAGCACGCCATCAAGCAGGGCTCCGACTCCCAGGCGGTCTCCTATATCCACCTCAAGGACCAGGCCGGAAAAGACTGGTTCGGCGTTGGGATTTCCCACAACATCAACCTGGCCCCCCTCAAAGGCATCCTCTCCGCCATCAACCGCGCCGTACGGCACGGAGAGTAGGGGCCGCCCCGCCCTTCTTCCCCCACGCTTCACAATTTTTTGTCTTCCGCACGCTGCAAAAAACAGCTGAATTCCCTTTGACCTGGATAAAGCCTTCTGTTTATGATAGGTAGAAATCAAATATCGGCAATCAGCGACACATGTGGCGCTATGCGCGTAAATCTGATCACGGTACGCAGTTGCAGGCATGTGTGGGGATACTTTTACAGCGCATGCGTACGCATGCGCTGTTTTTTTGTAGTCAAGACCACCCATGAAAGGGGTGGTCTTGACTACATGATGCCAGGGCAGCCGTCAGGCCCGGTAGGCAAGGATCACATATTCCCAGTGCTCAAGATTCTCCGCTTTGGCGGTATCATGGCTGCGCAGGAACTGCCCCACCTGCTCCATCAAGATCCGCCGGTCCTCGGGCGAGAGGTGGAGGACCCCGGAGAGCATCGCCCCGTACTCCGAAAGCTCGTTCTCATTATGCTGCTGGGCGGCGGCCAGGAAGCGGCGGAACGCGCCGTCCACCAGATTGGCCGCCAAGGCCTCCCGTTCCCCCTGGAATCCGTCGTTGCGCCCCATCTGGAGCTGTACTTCCACGTCGGCATCGCGGTAATAGGTGACCTCCATATCGCCCGCCCGGGCATGGTGATCCACCTCCACCACACCGATCTCCTCCAGTTTTTTGAGATGATGCTGCACCGCGGCCGGGGAAAGATACAGCCTGTCCGCCAGATCCTTGGCCGTCAGCGGCACCTCTGACAGGCGCAGCAGCCGGATCATCTCCTGCCGGACCGGATTTGTAAAGATCTTGATCTGCTTGCGTTCTTCCAGCACGATGCTCCTGCGTGCCATACCGACCGCCCCCTTTATTTGTTAAAAGGATAACATATCCGCTGCTCCCCTGCAAGGCGCAGATGCAAAAAAACCGTCCCGGCGCGCCTTTTCGACATGCCGGGACGGTCTTTGCGCTTTACGCCTCCGGGACCGGGGGCTGAAGGCCGATCAGCTCCTCCACCGGCAGAGAGAACAGGATGCCCCTGGCCTCAGTGGTGAGTCCCGCCGCCCGGTGGATGGCCACCATCAGCTCGTGCTTCTGGGCCTGCGGCGTCAGAATGGCCACCACCTCCTTTTCCGGCTGGAGGGTAAAGCCCAGCAGGTTTTCCGTGTCCTCCATGCCCACACGCCGGGCGTGGAGGACCGTACCGCCCCGGGCGCCCTCCTCCCGTGCGGCATCCATCACGGTATCCAGGCTTCCACGGTTCACCACCGCCAGAATGAGCGCATATCGGTTGGCCGTTTCCATCTCCATCTCCTCCTTACATTCCGTTTCCCGCTGCGTCTCGTCCGCCTTGCACAGCACCTGGGGCACCATGCCGCTCACGCCCGACAGGGGGACCGTGAACAGGATCCCGCGGCCGGGACTGCTGAAATCGAAGCGCTGATTGGCCAATTCCATGACCCGCCGCACGCGGTGGGCGGGGACCAGGGTAATGACCACGTCCTTCTCCGTCTCGGACAGGCCAAAGTAATCCAGTATCTTGGAATTGGCGGTGCCCAGCCCCATGCAGAGGTAGTCGAAATGCAGGCGCTGTTCCCGGTACAGGCTCACCGCAGCGGCACCCTTCCCCCGGTCTACGATGGTCACCAGCATTTTCAGCACGGACAGATGGTTCTGACTCATCAGAGCTCCACCTCCTCGTTGTAATCAATGATCTCGTCCACAAACTCGATCTCCCGCTCCTCCGCCTGGGTCACATCGCGGGTGCGCCGGATCTTTCGCTGATAGATCAGACCCAGCAGCTGGATGGTGATCAGCGGCGTCATCGCCACCATCGCCACCACGCCGAAGGCGTCGGTCAGGATGTCCCGGCCCAGGGCCTCGCATGCGCCCATGGTCAGGGGCAGCAGGAAGGTGGCCGTCATGGGACCGGAGGCCACGCCGCCGGAGTCGAAGGCGATGGCGGTGAAGATCCGGGGCACGCAGCGGGTCAGGAGCAGCGCGACGGCATAGCCGGGTACCAGGAGATAGTAGATCGGAATGCCCAGACATACCCGCAGCATCGCCAGACCGATGGAGACCGCCACGCCGATGGACAGCGCCAAGCCGATGGCCTTCTGCGGAATGGCGCCGCTGGTCACATCTTCCACCTGCCGGTTGAGCACATGCACTGCCGGCTCGGCAGCTACGATAAAGTAGCCCACCACCATGCCGATGGGCACCAGCATCCAGTACTGGGGCAGCGCAGCCAGCGTCGTGCCCAGATAATAGCCCGCAGGCATAAAGCCGATGTTTGCGCCGGTCAGGAACAGGACCAGTCCGACGTAGGTATATCCGATGCCCACGATAATCTTGATGACGGCACGGCGCTTGAGCCTGATGGAGGCGAGCTGAAACACCGCGAAGAAGAGGATGATGGGCAGCAGCCCCAGCGCCACCTCTTTCATGTAGTCGGGCAGGCCCTGTAAAAACTGGGCGCCCACGTCCTGCGAGTCAAATACGCTGGGGATGGCAAAGGGGGTGTAAGAGACCTCGGTAGACTGATAGCACAGGCCCAGGAGCATGACCGCCAGGATGGGGCCCACGCTGCACAGCGCCACCATACCGAAATTGTCCTCATCCCGCCCCTTGATGCTGGCCATGCCGGTCCCCAGCGCCATAAGGAAGGGCACCGTGATGGGCCCCGTGGTAACGCCGCCGGAATCGAAGGCCACCGCCAAAAACGCATTGGGCACAAAGATGGAGAGCAGGAACACCCCGGTGTAGAGCGCGATCAGGGTGGGTCCCAGGGGCAGATTGAACCGGGTGCGCAGCATGGATACCACCAGAAACACGCCTACGCCGGCCGCCACCGCCAGTATGATCACCGCGTCAGGGACGGCCGGAACCTGCCGGGCCAGCACCTGCAGGTCGGGCTCGGCAATCGTGACCATGGCGCCGATGAGAAAACAGATGACCGCCACGGCGATCAGCTTCCACCTCCCGCCCAGCTTGCGGCCCATCTGTTCCCCGATGGGCATCATGGCCATGTCGGCACCCAGGGAGAAAAATCCCATCCCCACGATGAGCATCGCCGCCCCCAACAGAAAGAGCAGCAGCGTTCCGATCGGCATAGGCGCCAGGGTAAAACTCAGTAAAAGCACGATCACCGTGATCGGCAGGACCGATGAAAGTGCCTCTGAAATCTTTTCCTTTAGTTTTTTTCGCATAGATGCACCTCGCTTTCGTTCTCAGGTTTTCCCCGCCTCGCGTTCCACTTCGCCCCGCTCCCCCCAAATTCCCATATCTGTGCACCTCCCTTCTTTTGAAAATGCGGCCGCCAGTCCATATTCGGGCCGGGGCCGCATGCGTCGTTCTTCTCTTTCTTGTTTAGTTTAACATACTTTTCCATCCAGTTGTGTAAAGAAAGCGTTACAATTTCAATGCGAAATAAATCTGTGCCGGGGATCCATGGCGTCCCGCAGACCATCCCCCACAAACTGAAGGCAGAGCACCGTCAGCACGATGCACAGCCCCGGCGGCAGCCATACCCACGGCCGTCCGGTGAGCACCGACAAGCCGGAGGCATACTGGATCAGGTTGCCCCAGGAGGCCTGGGGCGTGCGGATCCCGACCCCCAGGAAGCTCAGGCTGGATTCGGACAGGATGGCCCGGCCCACCCGCAGGGGCAGCGCTGCCCACACCGGGGAGACCGCGTTGGGCAGCACGTTGCGCCGCAAAATCGTGGCCGTGCTTCCGCCCAGCGCCTGTACGGCGACGATATACTCCTGTTCCCGCACCGCCAGGGTATTTCCGTAAACCAGCCGGGCAATGCCCGTCCAGCCCAACAATCCGATGACCAGGATCAGATTGACCACCGAGGGGCCCACCAGGGCCACCAGGCACAGGACCAGAACAATGCTGGGAAAGGTTTGAAACAGATCTGCCAGACGCATGATCCAGAACTCCCACGTTCCCCTGCGGTATCCCGCGATCAGGCCCAGCGGCACGCCCACCGCCACGCTCAGCCCCGCCGCGGCAAAGCCCACCAGCAGGGAGATCCGCCCGCCGCAGACCAGCCGGGCGAACAGGTCCCGGCCCACATCGTCGGTCCCCAGCCAATGCGTCCCCGAGGGCGCAGCCCAAAAGCCCGCCTCCAAATCGCAGTAATTGGGCTCCAGACCCATCAGGGGCGGCAGCAGCACCACCAGCAGCGTCTCGGCCAGGAGAATGGCAAGACAGACCATGGCCCTCCGGTCCCGCCGCAGCCGGACCCAGGCCCCATAAACCGCCCGCCGCCTATCCATGGCTGCACCCCGCGGCATACCGCACTCTGGGGTCGACCAGGCCGTAAATCACGTCCAACAGCAGATTGGTCAGCAGCACCGCCAGGGCAATGACCACCGTCACCCCCATGACGACCGGATAGTCCCGGCTGAGAATGCCGGAAAACAGCAGACTTCCCATGCCCGGCCAGCCGAACACCCGCTCCACCACCACAGAGCCGCCGATGATATGCGGGATATGGGTCAGCACAGTGGTGAGCACCGGGATCAGCGCGCCCCGGAACGCATGGCGGACCATAACGGCCCGGTCATTCAGGCCCTTGGCCCGGGCCGTCGTGATATAATCCTCGCCCAGCGCCTCCAGACAGGCCGAACGGGTCTGTTTGATGAGCCCCCCCAATCCGCTGACGCAAACTACCCCGGCGGGCAGGACCAGATGCCGCATCAGGTCGCCCAGGCCGGAAAAGGAGCCCGAGGCATACATTCCATGGCTGGGCAGCCAGCCCAGCACCACGGAAAACAGAAAGATCCCCGCCAGACACAGAAAAAAGCCCGGTACGCCGAAGCTGACCAGACTTAGGGCAGACGCGGCCTTATCCCAACCGGAGCGGGGCTTCCAGGCCGCCAGGACTCCCAGCGGCAGGGCGATGCCAACCGCCAGCAGCACCCCGGTCCCGGTCAGCAGCAGGGACGGAACAACGCGTTGGGCGATCAGGGCGGAGACCGGTTTTCCGCTGGCGTAGGAAGTCCCCAGATCTCCCCGCAGCAGATCCAGCAGCCAAGCGGCGTACTGCGCCGGCAGGGAGCGGTCCAGGCCCAGATAGGCCTCCACCCGCGCGGCCTGGCCGGCCGCGCGGGCACTCCCCTCGCCCGCCAGATCCACGATGGAGCCGGGGGCCAGGTGCAGCAATAAAAATACGATCAATGTGATCCCGAAGAAAACGGGTATGGCCGTCACAAGACGGCCGCGCAGATAACGGCCCATGTGTTTCTTCCTCCTGCACTTCCGGCCTCGGGGCGAGGCACGGGCCGCATGGGACGGCGGCCCTACGGAGGTCCTCTTTTTTACGGTTTGACCCAATCCCAGACGTTCTCGTTGGAAAAGCTGGACGACGGGTAATCGATGCCCTCCACCGTGGGGGACTGGACGTGGAGCGCCCTGCCGAACCACAGTGGGATGAAGGGGCGCTCGCCGGCCAGAAATTCCTGGAACCGCTCCACCAGGGCCTGCCGGACAGCGGCGTCGGCCGCCCCCTTAATTTCGGAAAAATAGCTGGCATAGGGCGCCAGATCCGCCACGTGGAAGATATTGTTGCCTTCGCTCAGGCGGCTCTCCGTGAACCACAGGGGCAGCGCGCCTGGCGTATGGCTTGCGATGGCCATATCATAGCTTCCATCTACCATCCCGGAAAACATGGTCGCGGAATCCACCGTTTCGATGAGCACTGTAATCCCCACCTCGGCCAGCTGCTGCTGCATCAGCGCCGCCAGACCGGAGCGGTTGGCGGTACAGGCGAGCTTGTAGGTCTGTCCGGCGTAGCCCCCCTCTTCCAGCAGAGCACGGGCCTGCTCCACATCCCGGCTCCAGGTCACCGGGGCGGTATAGCCGGTTCCGGGCGTCAGGTCGGTGGCGGTAGGCTCCCCCATGCCCTGGGTGGACTGGAGACAAAGGCTCTGCTTATCCAGCGCCAAATCCATGGCCCGGCGCACCTGCGCGCTGGCGATGGTCTCGTTATTGAGCATCAGCTCGAAGAAGGTGTTGGGCACTTCCCCTTCCAGCACCGTCAGGCCCGCCTGGCGGGCCAGTTCGGCGTCCTCCACCGACACGCTGCCGCCGAAGGCGTAATAATCCAGGTCTCCGGCAATGAGTGAGGTCAGCAGATTGGATTTGTCCATCACGGTAATGACCAGGCGGTCAAAGCCGGGCGCGCCCAGCGGATAATCCGGATTGGACGCGAGCACCAGCTGGCTGCCGGCCGTCTCGGAGACAAACTTGCAGGGCCCGGAGCCCACAGGGGCGTTCCACAGCTCCAGAGACAGCACGTCTTCCGGCGCGCTCTCCCCCAGCAGGTGGGTGGGCAGCACATAAAATTCCCGGTTCCGGTCCAGCAGGAAGTCTTCCGGCGTGGTGGGCGCCTTGAAGGTAAGCTTGAGGGTGTAGGGCTCCACCGCTTCTACGCCCAGGCGCTCCCCGGTCGCTGCGCCGGTATCGTCGGTCCCGGCCAGCACCGCGAAGACCGAACGCCCCGGAGCGGGACAGTCCGGGTCCGTCATCAGGGTGATGGTCTGCACCCAGTGCTCCGCCGTAACGGGGGTGCCGTCATGGAACGCGGCGGCCTCATTCAAGCAAAACAGCGCGGCATAGCCTCCATCGGCGCTCTCCCAGGACACGGCCGCACGGGCATCCAGGGTGCCGTCCGCATGGACGTAGGCCAGGCGGTCATAGAGCTTGTCATAGATAATGCGGGAATAGTTGCTTCCCGACGGGCTGTTGTAGGGCATCAGAGAATCCCATGCGTTGGACAGCCCGTAGCGGACCACCCGCTCTTCCGCCGGCGTCTCCATCGGTGTCGGTACCGGCGTTTCCGCTGCCGGAGTGCATCCCGCCAGCAACAGCGTCAACGTCAGCAGCAGGGACAAGATCCGTTTCATTCCACCGCGCTCCTTTCCGTGCCAGACATGCCAAATGCCCGAAAACGACCCACCGGGCCATTTTCAGGCATTTGCACGGCTTGCTTTCGCCTGTTATTATAACCGCATTTTTCCCGGAGTGCAAGGGCGGATTCTCCGGCGCTAGCTCTGGCTCTCCCGAAGCGCATTTTTCCGCTGCCGCGCCTCGTCCATCATCTGATGCAGGCACTCCAGCGCGTCGGACAGCCCGCCGATCCGGTCGATCAGTCCAATGGCCACCGCCTGTTCTCCATAAATGACACTGCCGATGTCAGCGGCCAGCTCTCCGGTCTGGAGCATCATTTTCGTAAAGGTATCTCGCCTGACAGCGCTGTTTTTGGTGACAAACTGGATGATCCGCTCCTGGATCCGTTCGAAATAATTGAACGTCTGGGGGACGCCGATGACCAGCCCGTTCAGACGCACCGGGTGGATGGTCATCGCCGCCGACGGCGCGATAAAGGAGCGCTTGGCGGATACCGCCAGCGGCACCCCGATGGAGTGCCCGCCTCCCAGCACCAGGGAAACCGTGGGCTTGGACATGCTGGAGATCAGCTCCGCGATGCCCAGCCCCGCCTCGATATCGCCCCCCACGGTATTCAGCAGCACCAGCAGGCCGTCCACCTCGTCGCTCTCCTCAAGGGCGGCCAGCAGGGGCATCACATGTTCGTACTTGGTCGTCTTGGCCGTGGGCGGCAGCAGCTGATGCCCTTCCACCTGCCCCACGATGGTCAGGGTATGGATCGTCCCCCGCTCGGTCTTGATCGTAGCCGACCCCATATCCACCAGCTGCTGCTGACGCTGCGAGGAGTCGCTGTTATCCTCACTGCCGGTCTCGGCTGTCGGTTTCGTCTCATCCATCGGTATGCCTCCCCGTTTCATTTGACTCAGTTTGCCCGGAACAGGGGAAAATCATCCGTCTTTTTGCGGAAAGGGGTTGACGCTTCCACTGCGTCGGATGTCATCCTGAGGCCGGGAAATGGAGGCGCAAGGATAAAAATGAAAGCGGTATGCGCGCCACCGGCCTGAGCGAGCGCGCCGTGCGCTTCTAGGGCATTGCCGCATCATTCGACGCGTGCGGATCGGCGCGAAAATTTGTGCCGCAAAAAGGCGCAAAACCGCAGGAATACTTTGTGTATTGCAAGGTTTTGCAACGCATTTGTGGGGCAGATTGGCCGCCAAGACGTGCGTGGGGAATTGTGCGGTGATGCCCTAGGTCCAGGAAAAGCGGCCGGCCCCTCCGGCGCGGCAGAAAAACGGGCGTACCTGGTTGGATTTTTCCAACGCGGGCTTGGAATGTCTGAAACCCATCGCCACCCTGGAACGCGCTCTTGTTCGGTATGGGTTTGGCTGCGCTCAGCGTATGGATGGTCCCCATGCTCTGCCGGGCGGCGGCGCTGGCCGTCTGCCTGGTCCTGGGCAGTACGCTGGGAAAATGGATTGCCGGGCGGCTTGACCTCTGGATGGGCCGGCGCCCCGCGCCTGCGGGTGTGGATTCTGCGGGGCCCCGTCTGCGGCCGGGAGCCCCGGAGAAACTTTCTCCGGGGCTCCCGTTTTTTCTTTACTTTGCCTCGTAGACCGCCTTCATGCCCTTATCGCTCCTATAAGCAGACTCGCTGCACCTCATTACGGCAGCTCCGTCAGCCACCGGCCCGGCAAGGCCCTTCCGCCTTCCAGCGGGATATACCAGTATCCCACTGAGATGGCGGTCACCTGCTCCGGCTCCACCGGATCGGGATACGTCCAGCAGTCCTGATAGTAGCCTTCCTCATCATAGACATTGCTCCTTCCGCGCTCTATCGTCATATGGCTTCCATCGGCCAGATAGACGCTCAGCGGAAAAACGGACAGATCGCCCCGTTTCTCGTTCTCCGGGAGGCGAAGATCCAGGGCAGCGCTCATGGCGGTGAGTGTGAGCGTCTCCACTGGCTTTCCACTGATGGTTTGCCCCACGGTCACCGTGCGCTCGGGCAGGATGTTCAAGGGGAAGGTCAGCTCCCAGTCCCCTTCGATACGCTCTTTCGTACCGATCCATCCCTCCAGGTTGAGCTCTTTGCCTTGATAGATCTCCTTCGGCAGATATTCCTCAGCGATCATATCCGTATAAAAGTTCATACGGTAATCCACGTACCGGTTGCCCTTGTATGTAAAATGGTTGTTGACGGCGTTCCTGACCCCATCGGACGGGCCCACCGACCATATCTCAATGCCGGGATAGAACTCCCACTCCGGGACCTCGTAGCCGTCCATCACCTTGATCTGGATGTGGAGCCGCCCCTTCTCATCAAATCCCATGGAAGACAGAGTAAAACCAACTGCTCCCTCCAGCTCCATGGGAGTCTGTTCAGGGACCAGCGCGACTCTGTCGTCATCGGTACCGCGGGAGTGCTCCTCCGGGAGCCGGAACTCCTTCAGCACGTTGTCCGGCTCCAGCAGCTCCACAGGTAGCGGGACGCCCTCAAAGTTCTCCCCGCCCCATACCTCGTTGATGGTAATGGTGGCCGTGCCGTCCTCATTGCGCGGACCTCTCGCCTCACTGCCCAAGGCACCCTCTGCCAGCAGGGTTCGCTTCTCCGGGTCATAGGCGGCGGAATATGCCACGAAGTTCATATGGGTGTCCGCCGTCAGCCGGTCCCCCGTCAGGTCTTTTACTTCCAGATAGTATTTCCCATTGTTCCCGTCCGCGATAGCCTTGACCACAGTGATCTGAATTCCCTGATCCGTAACAGTGACCCCGTTCACCGTCTGGGCATAGCCTCCAAACCCGCCCAGCAGGCCCTCCAGCGCGTCCCGCAGGGTCGGTGATACTGCCAGAGCGGTCACTGCCAGCGCAGCGCACAGGGCGGCGGCTATCAGGGTCGTGCGCAAAGTCCACTGCCGCTTCTTCATATCCTTTTCTCCTTTCAGTTCCGCCAGAATCGCGTCCCGCCGGGCCCGACTCAGGGTAAGCCCCGCCAGCTCCCGATCCAGGCGGTCAGCCTGACGCATGTGCTTCATTATGCCCGTCCCCTTCTTCCAGTTTTACACGGAGCATTCCTCTGGCCCTGGACATACGCATACGTACCGCATATTCCGAGCAGCCCAGGGCTCCGGCAATCTCTTTGACGCTCCACTCCTGGTAATAGTAGAGGGTCACCACTCCCCGGTACTTGACCGGCAAGCTCATCACCGCGCGGGCCAGGGTATCGTCCTCCGGCTCCGGACCCGGCACCGCACAGTCCTCCAGTGCCTCCACGGGGGCGCGGCGGCGGCGCCACGGGCTGCGCAGATAATCCTTGCATACGTTCACAGCAATCCGAGTCAGCCATGTCTCTGGTAAGCAGTCCCCCCGAAAACGCTCTTTTGCCTGCAGCGCCCGCAGAAAAGTGTCCTGTACCGCGTCCTCTGCGGAATGCACATCTCCCAGGTACAGGGCGCAGGTACGCAGCAGCCGGTCCCCGCAGTGCTCCACCATGCGCTCCAGATCCAGTTCTCCGTCCTGCATGTTCTCCCCCCTTTCGTTCTCTGACCATTTGACGAAACAGCTCAGCCAAGTATAACAAAATATGACAAAGCCCCGGAGAAATTTTCTCCGGGGCTCCCGTTTTTTCGTTACTTTGCCTCGTAGACCGCCTTCATGCCCTTATAGGTCATATAGCAATCCAGCTTGGAAACGGTCTCAAAGGGCGCGTGCATGGAGAGCACGGGCACTCCCGCATCCAGGGTGTCGATATCCCGCTGGGCCATATAGCAGGCCACCGTACCGCCGCCGCCGGCGTCCACCTTGCCCAGCTCGGCCATCTGCCAGGCCACGCCGGCCTCGTCCAGCACCTTCCGGGCATAGGCCACGACCTCGGCGGAAGCGTCGGATGCCCCCGACTTGCCGCGGGCGCCGGTATACTTGCAAAGGCCCATGCCGTAATTGATGCGGGCGCTGTTGCGCTTTTCGTATACATCGGCAAAGTTGGGGTCGAAGGCCGCCGTCACGTCGGCGGAGAGGCAGAAGGACTTTTCATAGCAGACCTTCAGGGGGACCCGCTGCACGTCGCACAGGTCGCTCACGAAGGTATCGAAGGCGGCGGACTGCATGCCGGAAACGCCCTCGGAGCCGATTTCCTCCTTGTCCGCCAGCATGCACACGGCGGTGCGCTCCGGCGTACCCAGGTCCAGCAGCGCGGCCAGCGCCGCAAAGGCGCACACCCGGTCGTCGTGTCCGTAGGCGCCGATCAGGGAGCGGTCAAATCCCACGTCCACAGCCTTGAACGCAGGCACTGCGACAAGCTCTGCGGAAATGAAGTCCTCTTCCACGATGTTGTATTTCTGATTCAGAAGGTCCAGGATGGCCAGCTTTACCCGCTCCGAGCCCTCGTCATCCTTGAACGGCCGGCTGCCCACCAGCAGATTCAGGCTTTCGCCGGGGATGGCTTCGCCCAAGGGCTTTTTGGACTGCTCGGCCCCCAGGTGGGGCAGCAGATCGTCCACCGTGAACATCGGATCGCCGGGGGCCGCGCCAATGGCCACCGTGAGCTTGGAGCCGTCCTTCCGGGCAATGACGCCATGGAGCTCCAGCGGGATGGTCACCCACTGATATTTCCGGATCCCGCCATAATAATGGGTCTTGAGAAACGCCAGCTCGCTGTCCTCGTACAGGGGATTCTGCTTCAGATCCAGACGGGGCGAATCGATGTGGGCCGCACCGATGTTCACGCCCTCGCTCATCGGACGGCTGCCCAGTACGGCCAGCATGAGGGCCTTGCCCCGGTTCACCCGGTAGACCCTGTCGCCGGGCTGGAGCGCCATCCCGCGGATAAACGGCCGAAACCCCTTTGCCTCGGCCAGGCGTACCGCCTCATCGACGCATTCCCGCTCCGTCTTGCCCGCGTCCAGAAACTTTTTATAGTCCTCACAGTAGACGTTCATATCCGTCTCTTCTCCGGCACTCAGACGGTCATAGCCATTCTTGGGCCGGTAGAGCAGCGCGTCCCGCCGCAGCTCACCGGGCGTTTTTTGCTTTTCTTCCATATCGTATTGCCTCCTTACTTGCTCTTTCCATCCACTTTATCATGGAAATATGAACATTTCAACCTGCGCCGTCCAGTATTTTCCGGAACAGGGCCAGCGCCTCGGCCCGAAACTGCTCCCGTGTCTTGCTCCCGTCGTTTTCCAGGATATAGCCGCAGTGGGTCCGAAAAAAGTCCTCTTTCTGCTGGGCCTCCACCCGCCGGCGCGCGTAATCCTCCGGTATGCCTTCCCGCGCCATGATGCGCCGTATGCGCACCTCCGGCGGCGCCAGCACCCCCACCACTGCTTCACAGCGCCGGGCTGCGCCGCTTTCCACCAGGGCGATGGCGTCGATGGCCGCTGCGGGCCGTCCCTGCGCTTCCGCCTGGGCGCACAAGCGCTCGATCTCCGCCAGAATGAACCGGTGCGTGATGCCGTTCAGCTCCGCCAGGGCTGCGGGGTCCTGAAAGACCACGTTTCCCATCCGCTTTCGGTCTAGTTTGCCCGCTTTGTCCAGAATCTCTCCGCCAAAGCGGTCGGTCAATGCGCTGCGCAGGGGCGCGCTGCTCTGGAGCAAATCGTGATAGACCGCATCTGCATCGATGACGCAGGCCCCCAATTCCTTCAGCGCATCCAGCGCCGTGGTCTTCCCCGCCCCTGTGGGGCCGGTGATCCCGATGCGCTTCATGATCTTGCCGCACCTCCTTCATCGGACGGCCTCCCGCACGAGGTCCGCCCCCCGTCTGTACGCGCACAAGCAGCTCCGCCCGGCGCCGGGCGGCCGGGCGGACTCCGTCTTCTCCGGCAGCCGCGCCGCAGCCGTCTGCAGCGCGGCTGCTACGCCTCTACGATATGGAAGCCTGCCGCCTTGTTCAGGCGGTTCGCCACGGCAAGACCGATGCCCGCCTCATCGGGGCACATGGCCCAAATGTGCTCCACGTCGGTCTCGTCAAAATAGCGCAGCGCGTCAAACACGCGCCTGGCCTGCTCCGCCGGGTCGTCGGCGGGGCCGATGGGCTCCACCGGATGCCCTGCGTACAGGGGGACAAATTCCGTAAAGCAGATGACCCCCTCGCCTTCGCTCAAATGGCGGCGAATATAGCGCGCCGCGTCGGCCGGCGCTCCCTTCACCACCGTTACCGGGGCCTTGGGGGCGTAGTGCCGGTACTTCATGCCCGGGGCGCGGGGATGCTCGTCCTCTCCCATCTGCCGCCGGACCGCCGGGTCCACTGCCACCTCGCCCAACACGGCTTCCAGCTCCTCCAGGGTGACACCGCCCGGCCGCAGCAGCCGCGGGGGCGTAACGGTCAGATCCACAATGGTGGATTCCACCCCCACAGAGCATGGGCCGCCGTCCACGATTCCGTCGATTTTTCCGTCCATATCCTCCAGCATATCGGCCGCGCTGGTAGGGCTGGGGCGGCCGGAGGTGTTGCCCGAGGGGGCGGCCACCGGCACTCCGGCGGCCGCGATGATGGCCCTTGTGACCATATGGTCCGGGCAGCGCATTCCTACCGTATCCAGCCCGGCGGTCACCCGGTCCGGGACGGCGGGCTTGCGCTTCAGGATCATGGTCAGCGGGCCGGGCCAGAAGCGTCCCGCCAGGGTATAGGCCACGCCCGGGACGTCCGCGCAGTAACGCTCCAGCCAATCCGCCGAGGGGACGTGGAGGATCAGCGGATTATCCTGAGGGCGGCCTTTTGCCGCAAAAATACGCGCGACCGCCTCCGGGTCCAGGCCGGTGGCCCCCAGGCCGTACACCGTCTCGGTGGGAAGGCCCAGCAGGCCGCCCCGGCGCAGGACCGCCGCGCCCTCCGCCACCTGGTCGGGCCGGAATTTCTCTGTTTTCACGCTCATTCGCCTCACGATCCCAGTCTCAGCGGCGCCCGCGGCGGCCCAGGCAGGCCTGCACCAGAGTGAGCACACCCGCCGCCAGGGTCGCCGCACCGGAGACCGCCTGTAAAATTCCAATGGCTTTCTTCATCGTTTTCCGCTCCCTTTTCTATTCATAGATCCCCACCGATACGCCTGCCAATTCGATGGCGGTCCCGGCCGGGAACTGATTTTGGCGCAGGTAATGCTTTACCGCCAGAATGCCGTATTTGGGATTCCGGCGCTCGTCCTCCAGTTCCAGCTCCACATAGCCGCCCTCCGCAGACTGCCCGGAGCCGGTGAGCCAGCCGTCGTCCTCCAGGACTTCGTCCAGTCCGCGTTTCAGGCCGTCCAGGTCCATGCCGTCCGGCAGGCCTTTGAAATGAATGATCAGTTCCATTTTGCGTTCTCCTTATTTGCGTTGCCGGGCACGGGCCGACGGGCTCCCGCCGCGGCAATGGAATCAGCGTTTTTCCGCCTGGCTGTTTTTTAGCTTTTCCGCCTGTTCGGCCGTGGTCAGGCCGTCAATGATCTCGTCCAGATCGCCGTTCATGACGCTCTCCAGTTTGTAGAGAGTCAGGCCGATGCGGTGGTCGGTGAGGCGCCCCTGCGGAAAGTTGTAGGTACGGATGCGCTCGTTGCGCATCCCGGTACCCACCTGGCTGCGGCGCTGATTGGTCACCGCATCCTCCTGTTCGCGTACTTTCTCCTCATACAGGCGGGAGCGCAGCAGCTGCATGGCCTTGTCCCGGTTCTGGAACTGGCTGCGCTCCTGCTGGCATTCCACCACCGTGCCGGTGGGCCTGTGGATCAGGCGCACGGCGGAAGAGGTCTTGTTCACATGCTGTCCCCCCGCGCCGGAGGAGCGGAAGACCTGCATTTCGATATCCGCCGGGTTGAGCTCGAAGTCCACCTCGTCCACCTCGGGCAGCACCGCCACCGTGGCGGTAGAGGTATGGATGCGCCCGCCGGACTCGGTCTCAGGCACACGCTGGACCCGGTGGACGCCGCTTTCGAACTTCAGGCGGGAATAGGCCCCGTCCCCCTCTATCGTAAAGCAAATTTCCTTTACCCCTCCAAGCTCCGTCTCGTTGAGCGAGTCCACCTCCACCTTCCAGCGGCGGGCATCGGCATACATGGAATACATGCGGAACAGGGAGTGCGCGAACAGGGCCGCTTCCTCCCCGCCCACACCGGCCCGGATCTCCACAATGACGTTTTTATCATCGTCAGGGTCCCGCGGCAGCAGAAGGATCCGGATCTCCTCCTCCAGCCGTTCCAGGTCCGCCTTGGCCGCGGCGTACTCCTCCTGGGCCAGTTCCTTCATATCCGCATCGCTCATGAGGGCCGCGGCGTCGGCCAGATCGTTCTGCCTGCGGCAGTAGTCCCGGTAGGCCCGGACAACCGGCTCCAGCTCCCGCTGCTCCTTGTTGAGCCGGGCGACCAGAGCGGGGTCGGCATAGGTCTCTCCCGCCCCCAGACGGGCTTCCACGTCGGCAAAGTGCAGGTCCAGCTGACGCAGTTTTTCCATCATATCCAAACTATATCACCTATCAAAGAAAAAAGACTTGGCCAGAGCCAGGGGCTCCCGGAAGAACATCTGCACCCGGGAGGGAAGGTGGGAGCAGGGCGCCGCCAGGGTGGAGAGGGTGTACGTCCCCGGCCAGGCCCTCTCCCACAGCAGCTTGATCCGTCTCAGGTGGAAATCGCTGGACACCAGAAGGAATTTCCCGGACGGCTCCAGCGCGCCGGACTGGTACAGCTCCAGCGTATACCGGATGTTCTGCCAGGTATTGCTGGAGCGGTCCTCCAGAACGATCCGCTCCCCGTCCACCCCGTGCCCGGTCAGATAATCGTACATACATTGGGCCTCGGACACATGTTCGTCGTCCCCCTGCCCGCCGGTGACCACCACAGTGAGATCCGGATGACCTTCCAGGTAATCCAGGGCGGTATCCAGCCGGTCCCGCAGCAGAGCGGAGGGGCCGTCCGGCTTTACCTGGCAGCCGAAGATGACCATGATCTCCGGCTGCCCCTGGATCTGAGTCCGGCCGCCGCTGAGCACAACGGCCTCCAGCACGCCGAAGGCAACCAACGCCGCCAGCAGCAGCAACGCCGCGGCCCTCCGCCAAACCGGCCTGCGGCGTCCCGCATAGGGACGGCAATCCTGTTTCCTCCTCATGCCTGGGCCTCCTCCAGCTCGGCGGCCAAACGCTCCCAGTTGGTATAGAGGGCAGCGATCTCCTCCTCCAGGGCCTTCTGTTCGTCATAGACCTTCTGCAGCTCCAGGTAGTTGGAGGCCACCTCCTCGGCCTTCTGCACCAGTTCGTACTGCCGTTCCTCCGCCTTGGCCACCGCCCGCTCCGCCGCGGCCACCTGTTTTTCCAGCTCCTTGGTGCCGCCGGAGCGCTTCTTCTGGGGCTTCGGCTCCTCTTTCGGAAGCGGGGATGGGGCGGCTTTGCCGTCCCGATTGGTCCCGGCACGCTCCCGGGCGGCCTGGAACTGCTGATAGGTACCGTCAAAATCAGTGATCCGGCCGTTCTCCAGCATCCAGATACGGGTGGCGAAGCGATTGATAAAGTAGCGGTCATGGGACACGAAGAGCAGGTTGCCCTCATACGCCTCCACCGCCGCCTCGATCCACTCCCGGCTGGCCACGTCCAGGTGGTTGGTGGGCTCGTCCAGAATGAGCAGATTGATCTGCTCATCCATGAGCATGCAAAGGCGCAGGCGGCTCTGCTCCCCGCCGGAAAGGGCGGAGACCGGCTTGAATACGTCCTCCCCCCGGAAGTTGAACGCAGCCAGCCGGTTGCGGGCGGTCTGGGTGCTGCAGTCCTGATCATAAATCATGGTGTCCACCAGGTTGCGCTCCGGGTGGGAAAACTGGATGATCTGAGGCAGATAGCCGATCCTGACCGTGGGCCCCATGCGCAGCCTGCCGCTGTCCGGCTCCTCTTCCCCCAGGATGATCTTGACAAGCGTGGATTTTCCGGTCCCGTTGTCCCCCAGCAGGGCGATGCGCTCGCCCCCCACTACCTCCAGATCCACATGCTCGAACAGAGTGCGCCCGTCAAAGGATTTTTTGAGGTCCTGAATGGTGAGCACCTCATCCCCCCGGAACTCCCGCTCCCCAAATTTGATGTCCAGGCGGCGTTCCTTGGTGGGTCTGTCGGTGGTACGCAGGCGCTCGATGCGCTTTTCCATGGAAAAGGCCCGCTTGTGGAGCTTGTCCGCCCCCATGAAGGCCCACAGGTGGAGCTTGTCCGCCGCTTCCTGGAGCTGTTCGATCTTGGCCTGCTCCTTCTCGTACTGCTTCAGCCTCTCCTGATAGCGGCGCTCCTTCTCTTCTACGTAAAAGCTGTAGTTCCCCTCGTAGAACTCCGCCTTGCCGTTCTGGATCTCAATGACCCGTCGGACCACCCGGTCCAGAAACCAGCGGTCGTGTGAGATGGCCAGGACCGTACCCTTATAGCGGTCCAGATAATCCTCCAGCCATTCGGTGGCGTGCAGGTCCAGGTGATTGGTGGGCTCGTCCAGCAGCAGGATATCGGTATCCTCCAGAATCAGCCGGGCCAGATTCACCCGGGTCTTTTCTCCCCCGGACAGGGAGGAAAAGAGCTGCTCCCGCATTTCCCGGGAAATCTCCAGGCCGCTGCACACCTTATTGAGTCCGGTGGCCGTATCATAGCCTCCCCCCGCCTCAAAGGCGGCGGACAGGACGCCGTAACGCCGGAGTAGCGCGGGGTCGGGATCATGCTCCATCCGTGCGGTCAATTCCGACATCTCCCGCTCCATCGCATGGAGCTTGTCAAACGCGGTAAGCAGCACATCCTCCACCGTATACCCCGCCGGATAGATCGGAATCTGGGAGATGAGGCCCACGCCCTTGCCGGGCGCCACCATTACCTCGCCTTCGTCCGGCTCCAGTTGGCCGGTCAACAGCCGGAACACCGTGGTCTTGCCCGCGCCGTTCCGGCCCAGAAGGCCCACCCGCTCTCCCTGATCCACCTGGAAAGAGAGCCCGTCTAAAATTCGTTTGCCTACCTCGAACTCCTTGACCAGGTTCGAGACGGAAATATCGATCATCTTGTTTACTCCCGATACACGTTTGTGGTATGATACCCTCATCTTGATAAGGGGAAACACAAAGGATTGGAGGCTTTCCTATGGATGCCATTCGCTGGGAAGGAAATACCCTTTACTTACTGGATCAGACTAAGCTGCCCGTCACAGAGGTGTGGCTGGCTTACCATGACTGGCGCGCGGTGGCCGAGGCCATCCGCACCATGGTAGTGCGGGGCGCGCCCGCCATCGGCATTTCCGCCGCCTACGCCTACGCCCTGGCCGCGCTGGCCGGCGGGGATCTGTGCCAGGCCAAAGCCGGTCTGGCCGCCAGTCGCCCCACCGCGGTCAATCTCTTCTGGGCCCTGGAGCGTATGGAGCGCAAGGCTTCCGCCTGCGGCGGAAGTTCGGATGCCCTCATCGCGGAGGCCAAGGCCATCCACGCCGAGGATGTGGCGATGTGCAGGGCCATGGGCGCTTACGGGGCCGCCGTGGTACCGGAGCACGCGCGCATCCTCACCCACTGCAACGCCGGAGCTCTGGCAACCGGCGGGTACGGCACCGCTCTCGGGGTCATTCGCGCCGCCCATGAGCAGGGTAAAGTGGCGATGGTTTACGCCGACGAGACCCGCCCGCTGCTCCAGGGGGCCCGCCTGACGGCCTATGAACTGGTCGCCGACCATATCCCCGCCACCCTGATCGCCGACAACATGGCGGCCGCTCTTATGGCCAGGGGGGCGATCGACCTGGTGGTCGTGGGATGCGACCGCATGGCGGCCAACGGGGATTTCGCCAACAAGATCGGGACCTATTCCGTGGCGGTGAACGCCCACTATCACGGCGTCCCCTTCTATACCGCCCTGCCTTCTTCCACCATCGATCTGTCCCTGAGCGACGGCAGCCAGATCCCCATCGAGCAGCGGGATAAGGACGAAGTACGCGCCCTCGGCGGCGTACAGACCGCGCCTGCGGGCGTGGAGGTCTATAATCCCGCCTTCGATGTGACGCCCCATACGCTGCTGACCGGCGTTATCACGGAGCGGGGGATCGTCTATCCGCCCTTCCGGGAAAATCTGGCCAAGCGCTTCGGCTGACGCGCGGCGGCGGGGACGAGCCGGCGTCCTGCGGGATTTCCGCGCAGGACGCCGGCTTGTTCCCGCCGCGTTTCATACCGGTCCGGTGATACCCAGCAGGTATTCCACCAGCTCCTCCATGGCCATCCCCCGGGATGCTTTGACCAGGATCGTGGCATTGGGCCGTACCATGCCGTCCAGAACGGGCTTGGCCGCTTCCTTTGTCCTGCAGTAGTAGCACTCGGGAACCGGCGCGGCCTGGGCCGCGTCGTAGATATGCTTTGCCAGTTCCCCCACCGCCACCAGGCAGTCGATGCCCGCCTTGCCCAAATACTCCCCCACACCCGCGTGGAGGGCGGGAGCCAGAGGGCCCAGTTCAAACATATCGCCCAGCACAGCCACCTTATAGTCTGCGTTGGTGCCGGAGAGAACCTCCACCGCCGCCCGCATGGACTGGGGATTGGCATTGTAGGCATCGTTGAGGATGGTAATCCCGTCGGCGCGATGAAGAATATTCATGCGCATTTTCGTGGGCGCAAAGTGGAGCACGCCGGAGGCGATCTCCCGGGCGCTCAGCCCAAAGTGCTCCCCTACGGCGGCGGCCATCAGGGTCGGGTAGATCATGTGCTCTCCCAGCGCAGGGATCTCCACATTAAAATCGCTGTGAGGGGTTTTGACTTCACACTTCAAATGACTGCGGCCATCGCTCTCCAGATGAAGGGCACGGTAGTCCAGCGCCTCCCCGGCGCCCACCAGCATGCAGGGATAAGGCAGCTGCTCCGGCAGGGTGCGCAGCAGCGGATCGTCCCCGTTGAGCACCACGAAGGCGTCGGAGCGGGCATGGCGGAAGATCTCGCTTTTCGCCTCCAGGATCTTTTCCCGCGAGCCGAAATGCTCGATGTGGGAGTCTCCGATGTTGGTCATCAGCACCACATCCGGTTCCACGATGGCGGAAAGATAATCGATCTCCCCGGCGTGGTTCATGCCCAGCTCCAGCACGGCGATCTGATGCTCCCGGTTCAGCCGCAGCAGTGTCATGGGCACGCCGATTTCATTGTTGAGGTTGCCCTCGGTCTTGAGGACCTTGTACTTCTCTCCCAACACGGCGGCTACCATATCCTTGGTCGTGGTCTTCCCCACCGAGCCGGTCAGGGCCACCACCGGGATGGAGAACTTCTTTTTATAATACTTTGCCAGATCCCGCAGGGCCTTCTGTG